>CALMYM010000182.1 GCA_937873675.1 uncultured Alphaproteobacteria bacterium
TCTCCTCGCCGCAATCCGATCGGTCCACTCCTGACGTTCGAGCGATTGCCCTGCGGGCGAGAACGGCGTGGAAATGGGGTCAATATGAATTGACACAACTTTTAGTTGTATATGAAAAAATTCGCAATCTCGTTGCTCGGTTTCTTTTCGCGCCAGATTTGCTTAAAGAACGTTTAACACGATGGGAAGAAAGTGTATTGCACCCCACTTTAGGATATTGCCGCTCATTTCCCGATCTGACTTCTTTCGGTTTCCGCCATGGCTGATGACCTCATTGAGCACTTTGAACGAATCAAATGGGCAAGATGGCAAACTGGCATTTTAAATAGATGGGTAAAATATTTCGAACGATCGAAGCCATATGAACTCCGTTACAAACCAGACGAAATAGGTTGGATGACTGAGGTATGGGCGCATGCGACCCAGGAAAAACACTCACCTATTCAGATTCAAGCAGGAGTTATTATACATGAACTACGCAGCACGCTTGATGCATTAGTTTGCTCCCTTGCTTGGCGAAACAATAAAGATCCAGGAACTTCTACATATTTTCCAATTTGCCATGAAAAGCAGGCATTCTACGAACGCGCTGCGAAGGGAAAAATTCGCCTTATCTCAGACACCGACAAGGCCCTTATCGAGAGCCTGGAACCTTGGAGCGGTGGCAATGATTGGCTGTATTCCCTTCATAAAGCCGACAATATTCGAAAACACCAGCGGCTGTTGCTAACAGGGTCACTATCTCAAGGGGTGGGTTTCTTCGCCTCCACCGGATGGGGGATTGGGGATCTTGTTCCCGGAACCGGAAATCTTGCTGACGGTGTGCTCGTTTTGAAGGCGGAAATTGTCAATCATTTGAAGATTGATGTGAATGTTAAGGTTTGCTTCTCTGAGCCAGCATTCATCTCTGGCAAGCAACTTGTTCCCGTAATCAACAAGTTCGCCGACACAGTTCAGTCAATTCTTGAAATATTCAGTTAATTAATCTGAAAGTGAGAGCAACTTATGAATGATCGACTATAAGACGGCCTTCATGCGCCAACTATCACGGTGGAAACTGACCGATTCCATTCTCCTACGCCAAGCGTACAAATCCCTCGCGAGGGAAAGTCGGTGTGGTGGTCCTGCATTAGTCGAGAGCGGCAACGGAAAGGGCGGCTCGAACCAGTTCAGATCGCCCTTCCCACCCGGTCGCTCGCGAATCCCCACCGGAGCCTCGGCTCTCCCGTCGCGTGCGACGGGAAACGCGTTCCTCAGCCGATCGCCTTCGCCTCGCGCCGGAACTTGGTCAGCAGGAACTCGGTGTAGCCGTTCGGCTGCGCCCGTCCCTCGAAGACCAGCGCCAGCGCGGCGCGGAAGGCCGGGCCATCGTAGGCCGGGGCCATCGGCCGATAGGCCGGATCACCGGCGTTCTGGCGGTCGACGACCAGCGCCATGCGCTTCATCCTCTCGACCACCTGCGCCTCGGTGGTGATGCCGTGACGAAGCCAGTTGGCGATGTGCTGCGACGAGATGCGCAGCGTCGCCCGGTCTTCCATCAGGCCGATGTCGTGGATGTCGGGCACCTTGGAGCAGCCGACCCCGAGATCGACCCAGCGCACCACGTAGCCGAGGATGCCCTGGGCGTTGTTGTCGAGCTCCTCCTGCACCGCATCCGGGGCGAAGTTGGAGGTGGCGAGCGGGATCGTCAGGATGTCGTCGAGCTTCGCCCGGGCGCGGCCGGCGATCTCGTGCTGCCGCTCGGCGACCGAGACGTCGTGATAGTGCAGCGCATGCAGCGTCGCCGCCGTCGGGCTCGGCACCCAGGCGGTGTTGGCGCCCGATTTCGGATGACCGATCTTCTGGGTCAGCATGTCGGCCATCCGGTCCGGCGCCGCCCACATGCCCTTGCCGATCTGGGCGCGACCCGGCAGGCCCATCATCAGACCGACGTCGACGTTGGAGTTCTCGTAGGCGCCGATCCAGGCGCAGCCCTTCATCTCGTTCTTGCGAACGACCGGACCCGCCTCCATCGAGGTGTGGATCTCGTCACCCGTCCGATCCAGGAAGCCGGTGTTGATGAAGACGACGCGGCTCGAGGCGGCGGCGATGCAGGCCGCGAGGTTCACCGTGGTGCGGCGCTCCTCGTCCATGATGCCCATCTTCAGCGTGTCGCGCGGCAGACCGACCACGTCCTCGATGCGACCGAAGAGCTCGACCGCCAGGGCGACCTCCGCCGGGCCGTGCAGCTTCGGCTTGACGATGTAGACCGAGCCCTTGCGCGAGTTCCTGGTGGCGCCGCCGCCGAAGAGATCGTGGCGGGCGACGAGCGCGGTGACGGCGCAATCGAGGAAGGTCTCGGGGATCTCGGCGCCGGACGCGTCGAGCACCGCGTCGGTGGTCATGTGATGACCGACGTTGCGGGCAAGCATCAGGGCACGGCCGTGCAGCACCAGTTCCGAGCCGTCCGGCGCGGTGAAGCGGCGATCGGCGGCGAGCCGCCGCGTCATCATCCGCCCGCCCTTGTCGAAGGTCTCCTCGAGCGTGCCGTTCATCAGCCCGAGCCAGGAGCGATAGACCGCGACCTTGTCGGCCGCATCGACCGCGGCGACCGAGTCCTCCATGTCCATGATCGAGGAGAGCGCCGCCTCCAGGATCACGTCGGAGATGCCGGCCGGATCGCTCGACCCGACCGGGGTCGAGCGGTCGACCACCACCTCGGCATGGAGGCCGTTGTGCTTCAGGAGAATGGCGTTCGGCCGCTCGTGCTCGCCGCGATAGCCGGCGAAGCCCTGCGGATCGGCGAGACCGCACAGGCGATCCTCCGACAGCGAGACGAGCAGCGCCCCGTTCTCCACCGTGAAGCCGACGACGTCGGCCCAGCCGCCCTTGCCGAGCGGTGCGATCGTGTCGAGATGCGCCTTGGCCGCGGCGACGACGCGCGCCCCGCGCGCCGGGTCGTAACCGCCACCCGCCGGCAGATCGCCGAGCGCGTCGGTGCCGTAGAGCGCATCGTAGAGGCTGCCCCAACGGGCGTTGGCGGCGTTGAGCGCATAGCGCGGGTTGTTGATCGGCACGACCAGCTGCGGCCCGGCCATCCGGGCGATCTCGTCGTCGACGTTGCTCGTGGTCACCGATCGGGGCGCCGGCTCCGGCAGGAGATAGCCGATCTCGACGAGGAAGGTGCGATAGGCGGCCGCATCGTGCGGCTTGCCGCGGCGCTCGCCGTGCCAGGCGTCGATCTTCGCCTGCAACGCGTCGCGAGTGGCCAGAAGCGCCGCGTTCTTCGGCGCCAGATCGGCCACCACCTTCGCGAACCCCGCCCAGAAGGCCTCCGGCGACACACCCGTTCCCGGGCACGCCTCGTCGGCGACGAAGGCGGCGAGCTGCGGATCGACCGAAAGGCCGGCGAGAGCGACGGGACGCGGGGCGGAGGTGGTCATGAGAACTCTCCCGATGTCGGCGCGGGGCGCGCACCGACCGTTGGCACATGGCCAGGAGAATGCCCGCGACGGCGCCATCGGTCAATTTTTCTGGAAACTTTTTTCATCGAATTCGAATATCATCGAACATATTGTTTTTTATCGTTTTATATCGCTTTCACGATGCCGATCATGATTCTGTTGAAAACATTTTCCATTTCTGCTTCCCTGATCCCGCGACGAGGAGACGGCGATGAACGCGACACGGACCGGAAGAGCGATGCGCGGTCGGCCGCGCGGCAGCGGCGGCAAGGCGCCGGTCGCCTCGGTCCAGGCCCTCGATCGCGCGCTGCAGTTGCTCGAACTCGTCGCCGGCGCCGACGGCATGACCCTGACGGCGCTCGCCCATGCCTCCGGCCTGCCCGCCTCCACCGTCCACCGCCTGCTCGCCACCCTCGCCGCCCACGGCTTCGTCGAGAGCGACGAGCCCGACCAGACCTGGAGCATCGGCGTCGAGGCTTTCCGCGTCGGTCAGGCCTTCCACCGCCGCTTCAAGGTGGCGACCATGGGTCGGCCGATGATGCGCGAACTGATGGAGGCGACCGGCGAGACCGCCAACATCGGCATCTTCGAGGGCGGCGACGTCGTCTTCATCTCGCAGGTCGAGAGTTCCGAGCCGATCCGCGCCTTCTTCCGCGCCGGCGAGCGCCGTCACGCCCACGCTTCGGGCATCGGCAAGGCGCTCCTCGCCGAGATGCCGCGCGAGCGCGTGACCCGTCTCGTCCGCGACAGAGGCCTGCCGCGTTTCACCGACGCCACCATCCCCGCCCCCGGCCGCCTCTACGCCGACCTCGACGAGATCCGCCGTCGCGGCTGGTCGCTCGACGACGAGGAGCGCTCGCGCGGCATGCGCTGCATCGCCGCCCCGATCTTCGACGAGAACGGCGAGGCGATCGCCGGCCTGTCGATCTCCGGTCCGAGCGGCCGATTGGAGGCGGAGCGCATCGAACGCCTCGGCCCGGTGGTGCGCCGCGCCGCCGACGCCGTCACCCGCGCCATCGGCGGACATCCGCCCACCGCGCAGGGCGGCCCCGCGGCGGCCCCACGTTGA
>CALMYM010000183.1 GCA_937873675.1 uncultured Alphaproteobacteria bacterium
GCCGCCGAACGCCGCATCCGACACCGTGACGGCTCCGTCGTCTGGGTGGCGATCACCGCTTCGCTGGTCCGCGATACGCCCGAGGCCGCCCCCTACGTGATCGCCGTGGTCGAAGACGTCTCGGCCCGCCACGCCACCGAAGACGCGCTCCGGGCGAGCGAGGAACGCTTCGACCTCGCCATGCGCGGCTCCGCCGAAGGCCTGTGGGACTGGAACATCGCCACCGGCGAGGTCTACCGCTCACCCCGTTGCCGCGAGATCCTCGGCTACGGCGCCGAGATCACGCGCGAAGAAGGTGAGGGTTGGCTGGCGTGGAAACCCCGCATCCATCCCGACGACGCCGCGGCGACCGAAACCCATCTCCGTGACATCGTCTCGGGGGACACCGACACCATCGCCGTCGACTACCGCCTGCGTATGCCGCAGGGTGACTACCGCCACCTTTTGACCCGCGGCTTCGTCGTGCGCGACGCCTCCGGCCGGGCCGTCCGCATGGTCGGCACCCACTCCGACATCACCGATCGCAAGCGCCAGGAAGCCGACCTGCGCCGCGCCGCGGCGGTCTTCACCAACACCCAGGAAGGCGTGGTCATCACCGACGCCACCGGCCGGGTGATCGACGTCAATCCCGCCTTCACCACCATCACCGGCTGGGGGCGCGACGAGATCGTCGACGACACCATGCACCTCCTGCGATCCGGTCGCCACGACGCCGCGTTCTACGCCGAGATGTGGAAGTCGATCGATCGCATCGGCCACTGGCAGGGCGAGATCTGGAACAAGCGCAAGAACGGCGAGATCTTCCCCGAGTGGCTGACGATCTCCAGCGTGCGCGACGAGGCCGGGAGCATCGTCAACTATCTCGGCACCTTCGTCGACATCGGCCCGCTGAAGCAGTCCGAAGCCCGCCTCGCCCATCTCGCCCACCACGATCCGCTGACCGATCTGCCCAATCGCGTCCTGCTGCTCGACGAACTCGATCGCGCCATCGAGGAGGCTCTGCACGCCTCGGAAGTCGGCGCCGTGCTGTTCCTCGACCTCGACCGCTTCAAGAACGTCAACGACAGTCTCGGCCACGCAGCCGGCGACGAACTCCTGTGGCTGGTGTCGCGGCGGCTGCGCGAGGTGTTGCCCGAACACGCCATGCTCGCCCGCCTCGGCGGCGACGAGTTCGTCGGCATGGTGCGCGATATCGGCGGGCGCGACCGCGCCGCCGATCTGGCACATCGTCTGATCGAACGGTTGAACCAGCCGTTCGTGCTCGCCGACGGCCAGGAGATCTTCATCTCCACTTCGATCGGTATCTCGCTCTTCCCCACCGACGGTGTGATCGCCACCGAGCTGATCCAACACGCCGACACCGCCCTCTACGAGGCCAAGGCGTCCGGACGCGCCACCCACCGCTTCTACGAGGAGGTGCTGACCGCCGCCGCCGCGCTGCGTCTCGAGACCGAAGCGGGCCTGCGCCGGGCGCTGGAGCGCGACGAATTCGAGCTCCACTACCAGCCGCAGGTCGCCACCGCCGACGGTCGGGTGCGCGGCGTCGAAGCGCTCGTGCGCTGGCGCGATCCGATCAACGGCCTGGTCCCGCCCGACAACTTCATCCCCATCGCCGAGGAGAGCGGGCTGATCATCGCCATCGGCGAATGGGTGCTGCGCACCGCCTGTCGCCAGATGCGCGAATGGCTCGACGCCGACGTCGGGATCGAGACCATCGCCGTCAACCTCAGCCCGCGCGAGTTCCAGCGCGCCGACGTGCCGCGCCGCATCGCCGACGTCCTCGCCGAGACCGGCGTGCCGGCGCATTGCCTGGAGATCGAGATCACCGAAGGCGCGCTGATGGACCAGGGCGCCGAGGCGGAACGTCGCCTCTCGGCGCTGCGCGCCATGGGTGTGCGCCTGTCGATCGACGATTTCGGCACCGGCTGGTCGTCGCTCGCCTATCTGCGCCGCCTGCCCATCGACAAGCTCAAGATCGACCGCAGCTTCGTCGCCGACATGCCCGACGATCCGACCTCGGTGGAGATCGCCTCGGCGATCATCTCGCTCGCCCGCAACCTCAAGCTCGAGGTCCTCGCCGAAGGCGTCGAGACCCGCGCCCAGTTCGACGAACTGGTGCGGCTCGGCTGCGACTTCGTCCAGGGCTACTTCTTCTTCCGGCCGCTGCCCGCCCCCGATCTGGCCCTGCTCCTCGGCCGCCCGGGCGACCATCGGCCCGACTTCCGCCGGTCGGTGGAGCTCCGCCGGCGCCGCAGCTGACCCTCTCCGCGACCCCTACCGCCACGCCCGCCACGACCACCGGGCCGCGTCACGCCGCACAGTGGCCGACGCCGCGATTTTGGTGTTAGCTCGGCATCGGCCGGTTCGCCGTTCCCGGCCGGTGAGGGAGACCGATTCAGCATGACCTTGACCAAGGTACTCGTCGCTCAGGGGGGCGGGCCGACCGCCGTCATCAACCAGTCGCTCGTCGGAGCGGTTCTCGAGGCTCGCAAGTTCCACAACGTCGAACTGGTCTACGGCGCCTATCACGGCGTCCGCGGCATCGTCGACGAGGAGTTCCTGGACCTCACCCAGGAGACCAGCCACAACCTCGAGATGGTCGGTCACACGCCCTCCTCGGGCCTCGGCTCGACCCGCGACAAACCCGACCTGAAGTATTGCCAGGAGATCTTCAAGGTCCTGCGCGCCCACCGGATCAGCCAGTTCTACTACATCGGCGGCAACGACTCGTCCGACACGGTGCGCATCGTCTCCGAAGAGGCGAAGAAGGCCGATTACGACCTGCGCTGCATCCACATCCCCAAGACCATCGACAACGATCTGATGGTCAACGACCACACCCCCGGCTTCCCCTCCGCCGCCCGCTTCGTGGCCCAGGCCTTCATGGGTGCCAACCTCGACAACGCCGCCCTGCCGGGCGTCTACGTCGCCGTGGTCATGGGCCGTCACGCCGGCTTCCTCACCGCGGCCTCGGCGCTCGGCAAGAAGTTCCCCGACGACGGGCCGCATCTCATCTACATTCCCGAGCGCCCCTTCATCGTCGACAGGTTCCTCGCCGACGTGAAGACGACCTACGAGAAGTACGGCCGCTGCATCGTCGCCGTCTCCGAGGGCATCCACGACGAGAACGGCGTGCCGATCATGACCAAGCTGATGAAGCAGGTCGAACACGACGCCCACGGCAACGTCCAGCTCTCCGGCACCGGCGCGCTCGCCGACCTCCTGTGCGAGGAGGTCAAGAACAAGCTCAAGATCAAGCGCGTCCGCGGCGACACCTTCGGTTACCTGCAGCGCTCCTTCATCGGCTGCGTCTCCGACGTCGACCAGCGCGAGGCGCGCGAGGTCGGCGAGAAGGCGGTGCAGTTCGCCATGTGGGGCAAGACCGACGGCTCGGTCACCATCCACCGCACCGGCTTCTATTCGGTCGACTACCAGCTCACGCCGCTGGAGGAGGTCGCCGGCAAGACCCGCACCATGCCGGACGAGTTCATCGCGCCCTCGGGCAACGACATCACCGACGCCTTCCGCCTCTATCTGCGCCCGCTGCTCGGTTCCGGCATGCCCGACGCCTATCGGCTGCGCATCAACCGCGTACCGAAGATCCTCAACGGCGGCTGATACTCGACAAATAGGGCGGCGAAGCCCCGAAAGACGAGAAAGGCGGCGGACCGATGGCCCGCCGCCTTTCTTTGTTCGTGTCATCGTCGAACGAAGGACGAGCTCCGGAACTCACTGCCCCTTGACGATAGGCCCACCGCGGCGGGTCCAGTCGATCATCGCGCCGGAATAGTCGGCGATGTCGTCGCGGCCGACCGACGGCAGCGCCTGGGCGAGCCGGCCGGTGCGGTTGCCGGAGCGGCACATGATCACCACGGTCTTCTCGCCGCGCTTGGGCAGGGCCGCCGGCGTCAGCTTCGACAGCGGCAGGTTGATGGCGCCCGGCACGTGGCCGGCGACGTACTCGTCGGGTTCGCGGATGTCGACCAGCACGATCGACTGCTTGGCGAGGCCCTCGACGACCTGCTCGTAGGTGACCGTCTGGGCGGCCCACGCCGAACCGGCGGACACGGCGAGGGCGAAAGCGGCGGCGGCGATGCTGCGAAGTCTCATCGGGCGATCTCCGGGGACGCTTCGGGGGCGTCGGAACGGGGACTATGGGCGGAAGCGCGCCTTCATATCAGAATTTTCTCATGTGTTCACGCGCCCATCGTCGCGACTCACGCGCTGTTGATGGATGCGCTGCAGCATTGACATTGCGTTGCAACAGAGTCACCGATGAGAAGCCGTCGCACCTCGGATCTCATCCGCGGAGGTGACGAGGCTCTCTCGTCGGGGTGGCGGCCCCGCTTCGTGTCGGACGCCCGGTTCACGGTCGCATCCGACGGTCCGAACCGGCGGAGGATGTCATGATCGGCGTTTCCGACATCGAATCCTGGGACGACGACGTCCGCAGCGGCGCGATCGCCGATCTGCGCCGCGCCGGATGGGATCGCGCCGCCCGAGGCGACGCCCC
>CALMYM010000184.1 GCA_937873675.1 uncultured Alphaproteobacteria bacterium
AAAACGGTGGCATGGAGGGCTGCCGGGTTTGGACTGTTTCGGGGGGCTCACCATGCGTTTCAGTGGTCGTTCATGCGTCGTCGCATCGGTACTCGTCCTCACCGGGTGTTCGACCCTCTCCGAACCCGACATGGGGTTCGTGCAGGACGAATGGGCCAAAGGCGTGCAACGCCTCGGCCGCAACCTCTTCCCGGTCTATCCGCCGTCCGAGGACTATCAGGTCGGCGACATCTACGCGATCGGCATCCCTTGCGGAGAAGATCTGGCCACCGTCGACAAGAAAGATATGGTCGGCGTTCGCATAGGAACGAGTGATCCTCGGGAAAAGATCTATCGATCCTATGCGAATCGTCTGAGATTCCCGCAGACGGCCTTCGCCGACGGAGACAAGATCGATCGGAAGGTCGAGCCGCGGCAGACGTGGCCAAGAGACGCCCACGGGCCGCAACTGACGCCGGCGTCGATCGTCGCCTTTCCCGAGTTCTCACTGGCATCGGGAACACTCGACAAATTCGGTGGGACTTTCGGCAACGGGGCATTCGGTGTGATCTTCGGCCGGAGCGCCAAGACGGACACGATCCTGGATGTGCGGGTCAAGGAGGGCGAGACCTACGGGATCGACGTCGTCGATGCCGATGATGCGCTGAGCCGCTTCTGCTCGGTCGGAAGATGCGATGACGGCAAAATCGGAGAGTACCTCAACAGAACTCTGGTCTCGACGCCAACGAAGAAGATATGCCCCGGCTATATCATGTATATATCACGTGTATACATGACGAGGCAGTTGATCTATCAGTACAGTTTCGATACGGCGCAGGCTTTCGAGGTGGCGGTTTCGGCAGCTTCGGCCACGGCGTCGGAGAAGACGGCCCAGGCGCGCCAAGAGGCGCTGAAAAAAATCATGGAGGCCAAGCTCGAGGAGAACGCCAAGCGTGATCCCGGCTTCCTCGAGGCGTCGTCGCTGCGCGACAAGATCGCCTACGACCTGACGAACGACCTTCAGGACGATCTCAAGAACCTGGCCGAAGCCGGATCGAACAGCGCGTTCTTCCTGAGCTCGTCCTACGCCAATCGATCGATCAAGCTCGACCAGGTGTTCCGGAGGCCGGTCGTCTTCGCCTATTCCGGGATCACGTGGGGCGGAGGGCGTCACGGTGGATCGGTCGCGACCGCCGGAAGTGTTCCTCGGCAGGTCCCAGGGAGCATTTCACCGGCGGCGAAAAGCCAAGTATCGAAAAAGAAGCCCGGATCGGAGAATGAGTAGGGCGGAAGCGAACGACGTTCGCGGCCGCCGCGGAAGCACGGCCTCGTTGCGAAGGTGTCATACGACGAAAACCCCGGCCTCTCGGCCGGGGTTCGCATATCAGGACGTTCGTGTTCCGGGTCGATCAGAGACCGAAGCCCTTGAACTTGTCCTTGAACTTGGAGATGCGGCCGCCGCGGTCGAGCAGCTGCTGCGAACCGCCGGTCCACGCCGGATGCGACTTCGGGTCGATGTCGAGGTTCAGCGTGTCGCCGTCCTTACCCAGGGTCGAGCGGGTGAAGAACTCGGTGCCGTCGGTCATCACCACCTTGATGGTGTGGTAGTCGGGGTGGATACCCTGCTTCATCGGTCTGTCCTCGTCCGTGCTGATCCATCCGGCGCCCGGGGCGCGACGAGGATCGATCTGAAGAGCGTTCGACGAAAAGCGAGGCCGCAGTGCATCGACTGCGGCCGTCTCGTCGGTTCGGGCGCATCCATAGCTCATCTCTCGTCCGGGAACAAGCGCCGGCGAGGCGCGAAACCGCGGTTCCGAGCGGGGTTCTTCACCGCATCGTGTCGCCGGCCGCGGCGACGTCGGACTTGATCCGGAACGCCGTTCGGGCCAATGAACAGGCTACTTCCGAAGGCGTGGAGCCCGCGTGGCTCCCGCGCGAGGCGACATGCGCGCCTCGAGACCCAGGGTGAGGACGCCAGACCCGTGCGCAGATCCGCTTCCGCCGATGCGGCGACCCCCGACGACGCCGCGGCGCGCCGCCGTTCGATCAAGCCGCTGAAGGCGCTCCTGCCGTTCCTCGCCCGCCACAAGGGCCACGTCCTCGCCGCCTTCGCGGCGCTGGTGGCCGCCGCCGGCGTGACGTTGCTCCTGCCGCTCGCCATCCGCCGGATGATCGACCACGGCTTCTCGGCGGCCGACGGGGCGTTCATCGATCGCTATTTCGGCATGCTGGTGATCCTGGCCGGCGCGCTCGCCGTCGCCTCGGCCACCCGCTACTACCTCGTCACCTGGCTCGGCGAGCGCATCGTCGCCGACCTGCGCCGTCAGGTCTTCGACCATGTGACGAAGCTCTCGGCCGATTTCTGGGATCGCTCGCAGTCGGGCGAGATCGTGTCGCGGCTGACCGCCGACACCACGCAGATCAAGTCGGCGGTCGGCGCCTCGGCTTCGATCGCGCTCCGCAATCTCTTCCTGTTCATCGGCGCCGTGGCGATGATGATCGTCACCTCGCCGCGCCTCTCGGGGTTGGTGCTGCTGGCCATCCCCGTGATCGTGCTGCCGCTCGTCGCCTTCGGGCGCAAGGTGCGCGCCCGCTCGCGTTACGCCCAGGACACGCTGGCGTCGGCCGCCGCCTTCGCCTCGGAGAGCATCGGGGCGATGCGCACGCTCCAGGCGTTCACCAACGAGGGCTCGGCGATCGCCCACTTCGCCCGCTCGGTGGAGAGCGCCTTCGAGGCGGCTCGGTCCTCGACCCGGGCGCGGGCGTGGCTGACCGCGGTCGCCATCTTCACCGTCTTCGGCTCGGTGGTGGCGGTGCTGTGGATCGGCGCCACCGACGTGCTCGCGGGCCGGCTCACCCCCGGCTCGCTCTCCCAGTTCGTGCTCTATTCGGTCTTCGCCGCCGGCGCGCTCTCCGAGCTCTCGCAGGTTTGGGGCGAGATCGCGCAAGGCGCGGGTGCGGCCGAACGGCTCGGTGAACTCCTCCACGAGGAGCCGTCGATCACCGCTCCGGCCTTCCCGGTGGCGATGCCGTCGCCGTCGCTCGGCGAGGTCACCTTCGAGGGCGTGCGCTTCGCCTATCCCGGCGCGCCGAACCGGACCGTGCTCGACGGCGTCGACATCGCCGTGAAGAAGGGCGAGAAGATCGCCTTGGTCGGCCCCTCGGGGGCGGGCAAGTCGACGCTCTTCCATCTGCTGCTGCGCTATTACGACACCACCGGCGGCCGGGTTCTGGTCGACGGCGTCGACGTCAAGACGGCCGATCCGACGGCGGTGCGCGACCGCATCGCCATCGTGCCGCAGGACACGGTGATCTTCGCCGACACGATCATGGAGAACATCCGTTACGGCCGGCGCGACGCTTCGGACGCGGACGTGCTCGAAGCGGCGAAGGCCGCCCTCGTCGACGAGTTCGTCCGGGCGCTGCCCGACGGCTACGGAACGCAGGTCGGCGAACGCGGCGTGACGCTCTCCGGCGGCCAGCGCCAGCGCCTCGCCATCGCCCGCGCGGTGCTGCGCGCCGCGCCGATCCTGCTCCTCGACGAGGCGACCAGCGCCCTCGACGCCGAGAGCGAGGCGACCGTCCACACGGCGCTCGAGCATCTGATGGTCGGCCGCACCACGCTGGTCATCGCCCATCGGCTGGCCACCGTGCTCGCCTGCGACCGGATCCTGGTCATCGACGGCGGCAAGGTCGTCGAAGAAGGCAGCCACGCCGAACTCGTCGCCAAGGACGGGCTCTACGCCCGCCTGGCGCGGCTGCAGTTCCGCAACGGCGGTACCGAGGGGTGAGCGGATCGATCTCGCGGTGACGCGGGATCGAGCGAAGCCGCGGGACGGACGGGCGTGCGAGCGCGCGTCGCACGGTCCGGCCTCTTCGCTCGCCTCTTGCGCGCCGCGTCGATCCGTGGATGGCTCGTCTCCTCGACGAGAGGGGACCTTCCATGGCGTTCGAACATTGGCTCGCCTTCGCCGCGGCTTCGGCCGTGCTGCTCGCCATTCCCGGGCCGACGATCCTGCTGGTCGTCTCCTATGCCCTCGGCCATGGCCGCAAGGCGGGGCTCGCCACCGTCGCCGGTGTGGCGCTCGGCGACTTCACCGCGATGACCGCCTCGCTCGCCGGGCTCGGCGCGTTGCTCGCCACCTCGGCTTCGGTCTTCACCGTGCTGAAGTGGGTCGGCGCCGCCTATCTGATCTTCCTCGGGGTGAAGCTGTGGCGGGCGCCGGTCACCGAGCGCGGCGCAACGGAGGAGGACGCGCCGCTGACCCGGCCGTGGCGGATCTTCGGGCACGCTTTCGCGGTCACCGCGCTCAATCCGAAGAGCATCGTCTTCTTCGTCGCCTTCCTGCCGCAGTTCCTCGACCTCGCCGGTCCGGTGGTGCCGCAGATGGTGATCTTAGAGGCGACCTTCGTGACGCTCGCCGCGGTCAACGCCGCGATCTACGCCTTCGCCGCCGCCTCGGCACGGCGGACCATTCGCCGGCCGAGCGTGCAGCGCGGCGTCAATCGGGTCGGCGGATCGTTGATGATCGGCGCCGGATTGCTGGCGATCGGCTGGCGGCGCGCGGCGGCGTGAGGCTCGGCGGCGCGTGAGATCGACCGGGATCCGTGGGTTGCAAAGAGCGAAGTGAATTGCACCGGCGGCGGATGAGAGCCGGCACATGCGTCGCGGAATGAGGCGCGGAGCCTTCCGGGGCGAAACCGGGCGTCTCTCGCATCGCGTGATCGGTGCAATTCGCCTTCGGCTCTTTGTACCCTACGTCGCCGACGTCACAACCACGCCGGCACGCTCTCCCAGCCGAGCTGTTCCTCGACGGTGACGCGCTTGCGGGTGACGGCGAAGCGGCCGGCGTCGACGATCACTTCCGGGATCAGCGGACGGGCGTTGTAGGTGCCCGACATGGTGGCGCCGTAGGCCCCGGCGGTCGCCAGGGCGACGAGGTCGCCCGCCGCCAGCGGCGGCAGCTTGCGGCGCTTGGCGAAGGTGTCGGAGGATTCGCAGATCGGACCGACGACGTCGTATTCGATCGGCGCGGCGTTCGTGGCCGGCTCGCGGACCGGCACGATGTCGTGGTGGCTGTCGTACATCGCCGGGCGCATCAGGTCGTTCATGGCGCCGTCGAGCACCGCGAACTGCAGCGAGCCGCCGTCCTTGACGAAGACCACCCTGGAGACCAGCACACCGGCGTCGGCGACGATCGAGCGGCCGGGTTCGACCGCGAGTTCGCAGCCGAGGTCGCCGACCGTCTCGCGGATGGTCGCGGCGAGGTCGGCCGGGTCGATGCCGAGTTCGTTCTGGTAGGGGATGCCGAAGCCGCCGCCGAGATCGAGGCGGCCGTCGGGGTGGAACCGGGCCGGCCGCTCCCGGCGCGCCTCGGCCCCCCCGGCCTAGG
>CALMYM010000185.1 GCA_937873675.1 uncultured Alphaproteobacteria bacterium
AGGCGCGCAGCACCCGCAGAGCGATCTCGCCGCGATTCGCGATCAGGATCTTGTTGAACATGGCGGCCCCCGCCACTCGATGACGACGAGCGGTTCGCCGTACTCCCCCGGGGCCGCGTCCTCGACGAGGATGGCGGTGACCACGCCGGCCTTGGGGGCCGGGATCTGGTTCATCGTCTTCATCGCCTCGACGATGAGCAGCGTCTGGCCCTCACGGACGCGGGTGCCGACGTCGACGAAGGCGGCGGACCCGGGCGAGGGCGAGCGATAGCAGGTACCGACCATCGGCGACTTCACCACGCCGGGATGATCGGCCCAGCCGGTATCCGTCGCCGGGGCGGCCGGCGCCGCGGGCGCGATCGGCGCGGCAACCGGTGCGTGATGGGCGACGGTCGGGGCGGCCACGGTGACCGGCGCCACGATCTGGACGTTGCGGGCGACGCGGATGCGCAGGTCGCCCTGTTCCACCTCGATCTCGCTCAGATCGGTCTCGGCGACGAGCATCGCCAGATCGCGGATGAAGTCGGTGTCGAAGGGCTTCTTGGGGGTGGCCATCGGGTCGGATCTCGGTTCGTGTCGGTCGGGGACCCGCTTCGGGCGATCCGGCAGCTGCGTTTCGACGTGCAGGAAATTTCCTTCGGGACACGTCGTGCAGCCGAGCCGGCGGGTCCGGCGCGTCGCGCTTTATAGGCGGGGCATCGGCCCCGAACAAGGCCCCGGGGGCGCGGCGAGGGCCGCACTCCCCGGATATGTCGCGGAAAACGCCTCCTCGGCGGCCTCAGCAGCTCTTGGTGAGGGTGCAGCGCGCCTCGGCGATTCGGGCCGCCAGCTTCTCGGCGCCGATGGCACCGGCGAAGACCTGATTGCCGACCACGTAGGACGGCGTGCCCGACAGACCGAAGGTGGAGGCGAGGCCGTAGACCTCCTCGATCGTGGCGGAGACTTCCTTGTCGGACAGCGCCGCCTCGAGCGCCTTGGCGTCGATGCCGGCCGCCTTGGCCGCTTCCATCGCCTTGGCCTGATCGGCGGAACCGCGGCTGGTGAGCATGCGCTTGTGGAAGTCGAGGTACTTCTGCGGCGCGATGCGGCCGACCGCGATGGAGACCCGTGCCGCCTCGACCGAGCCCTGGCCGAGGACCGGGAACTCCTTGATGACGATCCGGAGCTTGGGATCCTTGTCGATGAGGGTCAGCATGTCGACGAGAGCGCGCTTGCAGTAGCCGCAGTTGTAATCGAAGAACTCGACCAGGGTGACGTCGCCCTTCGGGTTGCCGAGCACCACCTGGCGGGTGCTGTCGAAGACCACCGACTTCTTCTCTTCGAGGGCCTTGGCGTGACCGGCGGCGGCTGCTGCGGCCTGCTTCTTCTCGAGCGCCGCCATCGCCTCCTCGAGCACCTCCGGATTGGCGACGATGTAGTCGTGGACGATCTTCTCGATCGCCGCCTTGTCGAGCGGCGCGGGGGTTTGCGCGGGGGCCTGCACGGGCGCGAGGCCGACGACCGCGAGGGCGGCGACGCCGGCGAGAAGGGAGGTGAGGCGGCGCATCATGGGCGGCTCCGGGGGTCGGCGGCGCTGGATTGCGCCTGTCTTCGGGGACGTTTCGATCATTGATCGGGCTTATAGGACACGATGTCGTCGGCGCGAAGCCAGTCGGGCGTGCCGGTCTTCAAATTGTCTCGAGCCCGCGCCGCGTAGCGGCGGGCCTCCATCACGTCGCCGGAGACGAACATCCCCGTGGCGACCATCAGGTCGGCCTTGGGCAGATTGCCCTTCATCGCCCAGGCGCGTGCGAGGTGCTGGTAGGGCGAGGGGTCGAGCCGGTCGCGGTCGGCGGCGATGGTGAGCTGGCGGATCGCTTCGTCGGTGAGGCCCTTGTCCTCGGTCGCCACCAGCGCGTGGCCGAGCATCACCCGGATCGGCGCGCCGGGACCGGCGGGGGCGAGTTCGACGGCGCGCCGCAGTTCCGGGATCGCCTCGCGCGGCTTGCCCCATTCGAGCAGGGTCTGGCCCTTCAACTCGTGGAAATAGGGGTTCGAGGGGTGCTCGCGGATCAGTTCGTCGGTGAGGCGGACGGCATCGGCCGGCGTGTTGCGGCGATAGGCGACGACGGCGCGGGCGTAGCGGGCGGCGAGCGACGTGTCCGAGGCCGGATACTTGCCGCCGACGGCGCGCGGGTCGTCCATGAAGGCGGTGAGCTTGGCCCGCATCAGATCGTGCCGCGCCTGCAGCGCCGGCGGGTCCTTGGCGCCGTGGAACTTCGACTTCGTCGCCAGATCCTCGATCTGCGAGATGCGCTCGCGCGGCATCGGATGGGAGAAGGCGTAAGGATCCATCCCCTGGCGCGCCACCAGCATCTGGTCGGCGAAGCGGCGGAAGGTGACGAGCATGCCCTCGGCCGACTGGCCGGTCTTCTCGAGATAGTTGAGGGCGGCGCGATCGGCGGCGAGTTCCTCGGTGCGGGCGTAGGCCATCAGCGAGGCGCCGGCGAGGCTCGCCGAACCGGTCATCACCGCGGCGCCGGCCTGACCGGCCTGGGCGCCGCCGCCCGAGCGGATCGAGCCGACCATCGCCGCACCGCCGAGGGCGGCTCCGAGCAGCGCCAGATTCCGGGCGCGGGCGAGCGCTTCACGGAACCGCACCTGATGGGCGCCGGCGATGTGGCCGGTTTCGTGGGCGAGGACGCCGATCACCTCGTTGGGGGTCGCCGCATCCATCAGCACGCCGATGTTCATGAAGATGCGGCCGCCGTCGATGATGAAGGCGTTGAACTCGCGGCTGGCGACGAGGACGAGGCGGACGTCCTTGGCCTGGACACCGGCGGCCTTGAAGATCGGCCGGGCGTAGTCGCCGAGGAGCGCCTCGGTCTCCGCGTCACGGACGAAGGAGGGCCGGCGCGACTGGGCCGCGGCAGGGGAGGCGGGAAGGAGGAGAGTGGCGGCGAGGACGAGGCCGACGAAGGCACGGAATCGCTGCCCCGCCCACTTCGGCGAACCGGTCGGCCGGCAACGTCTCGCAGCTGTCGTCGGCGCGTCGGACTCCATGTCGGTTCCGTCCCTTCGTCCGCATCACGACGACGATGGCCGTCGAAAACGGCGTCGTCGTGACGTCATTCCGCCGCGGCGCGATCGGTGCGGTTCACGGCGAGGCGATCCGCCAGAGCATCCCACAACCGCAGGCGGGCGGCGAGGGCGTCGCGGGCGGCGCCGAGAAGTTCGAGTGTCGCGGCCGGATCGCCGCCGACGATCTCGTCGATCATCGCCTCCGCGGCGGGCCCGTGCTCGCCCGAGTCGAGTTCGATGTGGCGCTCGAGATAATAGGTCATGACCGGCACGGTCGTCGGGTCGACGCGCCAGCCGGCCAAGAGGCCGCGGAACATTTCCGGGATGACGTTCTCGCGTCCCCAGAAGAAGCTGCCGAGCACCTGGGGCAGAGTACCGCCGAGCGCCGTCGCCAGGGTCGTGCGGACGAAGGCGTCGGGGCCGGCCTCGATGTCGGCGGCTTCGAGGGCCCTATAGGGGTCTCCGCCGGCGGCGAGCGCGGCGACGAACGCCTCGATCGGCGACGTGTCGGCGCCGACTTCACGCATCGCCTCGAGATAGAGCTCGTAGTGGCTGGCGTGCCGGCCTCCCGGCGCCTCGTCGGTCTCCTCGCCGAGCACGATCTCGTTGACGAGACGCGCCGCCTTCGGATGGGCGGGCGGCGTCCACGGCAGCGTCGCCGTGGTCAGATCGCGTTGCAGCCGTTTCAGCAGCGACATGAAGTCCCACACGGCGAAGACGTGCCAGGACATGAAGGTGCGCAGCGCCGCGACGTCTTCGACGGCGGAGAAGACGGGATGAACCGCCAGCGCGCGATGCGACGCGGCGATTTCGGCGCGCAGGGCGTCGATCTCTTCGGACAAGTCGGAACTCCCGGTTTCGGCTCGGGCGGTGCTCGAGTTGCGTCGCGGCGAACGCCCCGTGGTTCAGGGCAGCGGTGCTTCGCCGCGCTCCATCCGCCCGGCCCAGTCGGCCATGGCGGTTCCCCAGGCCTTCGCCGTCTCGGGGTCGAGGTCGAGCTGGGTGATGCGATGGCCCTCGCGGACGATGACCCGCAGCATCTTCATGCCGCTCTCGAAGACCACGTGCTCGAGCCGGACCTCGCGACGATAGGGCGCGGCGAGGGTGAGGAGATCGGTACGTTCGAGGTCGCTCATCAACGGTTCCCCAGCCCGGGCTTGTGGCCGCCGGCGCGATAGAAGGCGAGCTCGAGCCGCTTCTGCCAGTCGCGCGGAGTGTCCTGATAGTCGGGCTTCAGATCCATGTGCAGCACCACCATGCCGTCCTGGCCGGCGGCTTCGACGAGGCTCTCGAGGTCGTAGTAGGAGGTGATCTCGCGGTGGGAGATGATCAGGTCGGAAAGATTGGCCATCGGGTCGTCCGAATTCGTGGGTTTCGAGGAATCACACCGAACGTTCGACGTTTCGACCTCGTCGAAACGCCGTGAGTGAAGGCGAGCGCGAACGCGCGTCGGCCCGTCGGGCCGTGACACTCACGAAATTCGGACGAGTCCGAATTTCGTGAGCCGGTATCACCCTCCGGCCGGTGCGGCGAGGCCCGGCGAGGCGAAGAGCCGATCGTAGGAACGTAGGCGCAACAACAGCCGTGTCGAGTGGGTCTCGTCGCCGAAACCGGTGCGGTCGTGGAGAACGTTGTTGCACACCACCCCCTGGCCGGCGTCGAGACGCAGGCGGAACACCAGAGGATCGGTGGCGCAGATCTCCTCGAGCGCCGCGACGGCGGCGCGCGTGACGGAATCCTCGGCCCAGGAGATGTGACGTTTGCGCGCAGTGTAGCGCATCAACAGGCCGCCGGTCGCCGGATCGACCTCGAACACCGGGCCGACCGCCCAGTCGCGCACACTGCCGTCCTCCTCGACCGAGGGCGGGATCGACATGGCGTTCGGCCGCATCAGGGCCTCAACGAAAGCGGGGTCGCGATCCCTCAGGCGGATGTACGCGATCTCGTGATCGAGCAGGGAATTGACGCCGCCCTCCGCCGCCGGGCGGACGCAGTGGAGCACCATGGCGCGGATGGCGCGCGACGGACCCTCGTAGGCATAGTAGCCGTCGGTGTGCCAACCGATCGGCCGGGTCGAATAGGGGATGAAGCCCGAGCGATGGGCGTCCTTCGCCACCTCGATGGCGACGAGACCATCCGGCCCGGCGGAGCGGTGCTTCTCGAATCGCGTCAGGCCGCAGGCCGCGGCCAGCGCCGAAACCGCCCGTCGGGCGTGGTTTTCGTCGTCCGGCGCGTCGACGAATCGATAGACGCACATGTCGGCGCGGGTGCAGGTTTCTGCGATCGCCGCCAGTTCCGCCGCGCTCGGCGCGAGCGGGTCGGCGATGTCGACGAAGAGCTCGGACGGGTCGTGCGGATGGGCGGCGAGCTTCGCTTCGCGCCAGCCCCGATAGGCGGCTTCGTCGGTGAGCGAAAAGGGCCCGGAAAGCGGTGAAACTGATATGTCAGCCGCCCGGATCGAGCCCGAAATCGGGGTTTCAACAGCCTGCATTCCCGTCTTCCTCCCACCCGTGCCACCTCTCGTCGCATGTCCGAACAAGGGCACAACATTCTGTTTTTTCGTCGTTTCACGAACACCGGATTCACCCGGTTGTCCGGTATGTAAAAAAATTTTAGCGCGAGAATGCAGATCGATTGAAATGCGCTCTTTGCAAACCTTGAAAATCAGCATAGCATTATATTCGAGAGATCGCATATAACGGTTTTCAAGAGCGGCTCCGGCGGTGCGAACCAAAAAACGCATCGAGGGGGCCGCCGGCTTGCCGAAAGCGTACGGCGCCCCTGGCGAGCCGAGCAGAGACGACGGACCGTCGCTCCGCCGCAGGCTCGTTCAAGGGTCGCGGGATGGGAACGACACGGATCGAACGCGAGCGTCCGATCGAGGAAACGACCGAAGGAGACTGTCATGACGGGCGACAAGCATCAGACGCCGCTCTTGGATGAGCTCGAAAGCGGCCCCTGGCCGAGCTTCGTCACCGGCCTTAAGCGGCTGCGTGACTCCGGTGGCAAGCAGTATGCCGCCATGATGAACGACCTGCTCGGTCAGCTCGAGCACTCCTATACCAACCGCCTCGGCTACTGGAAGGGCGGCACGGTTTCGGTGTTCGGTTACGGCGGCGGCGTCATTCCGCGCTTCTCCGAAGTCGCCGACAAGTTCCCGGAGTCGAAGGAGTTCCACACCCTTCGCGTTCAGCCGCCGGCGGGCTACCACTACACCACCGACATGCTGCGCCAGATGTGCGACATCTGGGAGGAGCACGGCTCCGGCCTCATCGCGCTGCACGGCCAGTCCGGTGACATCATGTTCCAGGGCTGCAAGACCGAGAACGTCCAGAAGGCCTTCGACGCCTTCAACGAGATGGGTCTCGACCTCGGCGGCGCCGGCCCGGCGCTGCGCACCTCGATGAGCTGCGTCGGTCACGCGCGTTGCGAAATGTCCCTCTACGACGAGGTCAAGGCGCATCGCTCGGTGATCAACGAGTTCCTCGACGAGATGCACCGTCCGTCGTTCCCCTACAAGTTCAAGTACAAGTTCTCGGGCTGCCCGAACGACTGCGTGAACGCCATCCATCGCGCCGACTTCGCCGTGATCGGCACCTGGCGCGACGACATGAAGGTGAACCAGGACGAGGTGAAGGCGTACGTGGAGAGCCACGGCCGCAAGTACACCATCGACCACGTCATCGCCATGTGCCCGACCCGGGCCCTGTCGCTCAACGACGACGACACGCTCGAAGTCGACAACCGCTCCTGCGTGCGCTGCATGCACTGCCTGAACGTCATGAACAAGGCGCTCGCGCCGGGTGACGATCGCGGCGCCACCATCCTGATCGGCGGCAAGCGCTCGCTCAAGGTCGGCGACCTCATGGGCACCATGGTGGTTCCGTTCTTCAAGCTGCAGACCGACGAGGATTACGAGGAGCTCGTCGAGTTCGCTCGTACGATCATGGAGTTCTTCGCCGAGAACGCGCTCGAGCACGAGCGTATCGGCGAGACCATCGACCGCATCGGTCTGCCGACCTTCCTGAAGGGCGTCGGCATCGAGCCGGATCCGAACATGGTCAAGCATCCGCGCACCTCGAGCTACGTGCGCACCGACGACTTCACCGACGAGGCCGACAAGTACTTCGAGCGCAAGGCGCGCGAAGAAGCGGCCGAGTGACGTCTCGTTGATGCTGGCCCGGCCGTCGACCGGCCGGGCCCCTTTTCCCGCGCGTCCGTGGTGACGGTCGCGCTTCCGTCACGCACGTTTTTTTCCCTTGGGAGGGAGCGATATGACCGACGCCCAGACGGCAAAGAAGCCGCGGCTGCCCGACGAACACGGGGTGCCGGATCCGTTTCCGTTGATGCATCCGATTCTGAAGAAGAACTACGGCAACTGGGACTGGCACGATCGTCCCCGTCCGGGCGTTCTGCATCACGTCGCCAAGAACGGCGACGAAGTGTGGACCGTTCGCGCCGGCACCCAGCGTCAGATGGACGTCGGCACGATCCGCAAGCTCTGCGACATCGCCGACACCCAGGGCGAAGGCTACGTCCGCTTCACCACCCGCTCGAACATCGAGTACATGGTGGGCGACTTCGCCAAGGTCCCGGCGCTGATCTCGGCTCTGAACGCCGAAGGCTTTCCCGTGGGCGGCACCGGCAACTCGGTGTCGATGATCTCCCACACCCAGGGCTGGCTGCACTGCGACATCCCCGGCACCGACGCCTCGGGCGTCGTGAAGTCGCTGATGGACATGATGCATCACGAGTTCACCCACGAGGAGATGCCGAACCGCGTTCGCATCACCACCTCGTGCTGCCAGATCAACTGCGGCGGCCAGGGCGACATCGCCATCAACGTCCAGTACACCAAGCCGCCGAAGATCAACCACGACCTCGTCGCCAACGTCTGCGAGCGTCCGGCGGTCGTGGCGCGCTGCCCGGTGGCGGCGATTCGTCCGGCTCTCGTCGACGGCAAGCCGTCGCTCGAAGTCGACGAGAAGAAATGCGTGTGCTGCGGCGCCTGCTATCCGCCGTGCCCGCCGATGCAGATCAACGGCGCGGACTCGACCCGCATCGCGATCTGGGTGGGTGGCAAGCACTCCAACGCCCGCTCCAAGCCGACCTTCCACAAGCTGGTCGTCGCCAATCTGCCGAACAACGCCCCGCGTTGGCCCGAGGTCGAAGAGGTCGTTCGCAAGATCCTCTACGCCTACAAGGACAACGCCAAGGACTTCGAGCGCATGGGCGAGTGGATCGACCGCATCGGTTGGCCGCGCTTCTTCGAGCTGACCGGCCTCGCCTTCACCAAGCATCACATCGATACCTGGGTCGGCGCGCGCCACAACATGAACATGTCGGCTCACGTCCGCTTCTGATGTCGAACGACCGGAGGCGTTGAGGGACGCCTCCGGTCGCCTCGAACCAAAAGAAGAATTCAGTATTCGGGGGAGGAAGTCCCGTGAAGATCGGAGTGGTGGTCAACGAAGGCCCCTATACGCACCAGGCGTCGGATACGGCCTACCAGTTCACCAAGGCTGCACTGGAGAAGGGACACGAGATCTTTCGCGTCTTCTTCTATCACGACGGCGTCAACAACGCGACGCGCCTGACGGTTCCGCCGCAGGACGAGCGTAACGTGCAGCGCAATTGGTCGGAACTCAGCGAGAAGTACAATCTCGACCTGGTCGTCTGCATCGCCGCCGCGCAGCGTCGCGGCATCCTCGACGACAGCGAGGCGAAGCGCCACGGCAAGGGCGACGGCGCGGCCAATCTGGCCCCCGGCTTCCGCATCTCGGGTCTGGGTCAGCTGATCGAGTCGGGCATTCAGGCCGACCGTCTCGTGGTCTTCGGCGACTGAGGGGGAACGAAGATGTCCGACACCAAGCGTTTCCTCTACGTCAACCGCAAGGCGCCGCACGGCACCATCTATGCGCTCGAGTCCCTCGAAGTGGTGCTGATCGGCGCCGCCTTCGAACAGGACGTCAGCCTCGCCTTCCTCGACGACGGTGTGTTCCAGCTCATCAAGAAGCAGACCACCACCGGCATCGGCGTGAAGAACTTCGCTCCCGTCTACCGGGCGCTCGGCGACTACGACGTCAAGAAGATCTTCGTCGAGCGCGAGAGCCTCGAGGAGCGTGGTCTTTCCGAAGACGACCTGATGGAGATCACCCACGAGGACGACGACGAGGAGGACGTGTCCTCCGTCGAGATCGTCGACCGTGCCCGCATGGCCGAAATCATGGCCGCGCAGGACGTGATCCTGAGCTTCTGAGAAGGACAGACGACATGTCGACGCTCCACACCGTGAACAAGTCGCCCTTCGAACGCGGCAGTCTGGCTTCGGCCCTGGCCCATGCGCTGCCGGGTGACGCCGTTCTTCTCATCGAAGATGCCGTGGTCGGCGCGCGGGCTTCCGCCGTCAAGGCCGCGGACCTGCTCGAGGCGGCGATGCCCGCCTGCAAGCTCTACGTCCTCGGACCGGATCTGACGGCCCGCGGAATTCCCTCGACCGACGTGGTCGAAGGGATCAACATCGTCGATTACCCCGGGTTCGTCGACCTGGTGGCCGATCACGACAAGACCCAGGCGTGGCTCTGAACTCGAGTCGCCCCTCAAACGAATCACCCTGTGGAGGAAATCATGGGTTATCAGTGGAACGGACAGGACATCGCCGCTGACGAGGAAGGTTACCTCGTCGATCTTTCCCAGTGGAATCCGGAACTCGCTCTCCTCATCGCCGAGGACGAGAAGGTCAACATGACCGACGAGCACTGGGAAGTGGTGAACTTCCTGCGCGAATATTACGACGAGTACCAGATCGCTCCGGCCATCCGCGTGCTCACCAAGGCGCTGAAGAAGAAGCTCGGCGAAGAGAAGTCGACCAACAAGTATCTGTACGACCTCTTCCCCTACGGCCCGGCGAAGCAGGCGTGCAAGATCGCCGGTCTGCCGAAGCCGACCGGCTGCGTCTGACGCACATTCTCCGGACGGCTCCGTGAGACGGAGTCGTCCGGACACCGACAACGAGACCTTCAGGGTCCTATTTGCGGATGGCAGGGGAGACGCCCGTGCTGACGACGATCTACGCTTGTCTTTTCTACGTTGCGACCGTGGTGCTGGTGGTGGGCTTCGCCAACCGCATCCGGCAGTTCGCGACGACGCCGGCTCCGCTCAAGATCCCGACGATGCCGGCCCCGACGACGAAGACCGGCGTGGCCTTCCGTCTGTTCCGTGAAGTGGCGTTCTTCGAGAGCCTTTTCAAGGCCAACAAGTGGATCTGGGTGTTCGGCTGGGTCTTCCACATGGCGCTCGCCGTCGTGTTGATCCGCCACCTGCGCTACTTCGTTCAGCCGGTTCCAGAGGTCCTGGCGCTCGTCCAGCCGTTCGGCGTGCTCGCCTCCTTCGCCATGGTGGCCGGTCTCGCCGGCCTTTGGGGACGCCGTTTCGTGGTGGAACGCATCCGCTACATCTCGCGGCCGTCGGACCATCTCATGCTCGCCCTGCTGATGGGCATCGGCCTCTCCGGCATGATGATGAAGTTCGTCGCCCACACCGACATCGTCGCCGTCAAGGCCTTCTTCCTCGGCCTGATGCGCTTCCAGATCCAGCCGATCCCGGCGGATCCGATCCTGCTCGTCCACCTCACCCTGGTGGCGGTGCTGATGATCGTCTTCCCCTTCTCCAAGCTGGTCCACTCCGCCGGCGTGTTCTTCTCGCCCAGCCGCAACCAGGTCGACAACTCCCGTGAGGTCCGTCACCTGGCGCCGTGGGCGGCGAAGCTCGAAGCCGACAGGGCGAGGTGAACGCGATGTACATCAAGAACGACCCGTCCGAAGCGACGCAGATCGATCCGTTGGAGATGCCGGCGCTGTGCCCCGGTGCCATGGAGGGATCGAACCCCTGGGTGGCGTCGCCCGACCATCAGGCGTCCTGCGGCTTCCCCGGTGAGTTGGTCGACAACTGGCAGGAGAAGGCCATCGAGAAGATGGGCGAGCTCCTGACCAAGTACCGCTCGCTCAAGGTCTATCTCGACAGTTGCGTGAAGTGCGGCGCCTGCACCGACAAGTGCCACTACTTCCTCGGCACCGGCGATCCGAAGAACATGCCGGTCGCCCGTCAGGACCTGCTGCGCAAGGTCTACCGTCGTCACTTCACCCTCGCGGGCAAGTGGTTCCCCAAGCTCGTCGGCGCGGAGGACCTCACCAAGGAGGTGTTGGACGACTGGTACTCCTACTTCCACCAGTGCTCGCAGT
>CALMYM010000186.1 GCA_937873675.1 uncultured Alphaproteobacteria bacterium
AATGATTTCACATTTCCGGGGGCCCCCGGCGCCCGCCCACCGCCACAGCAGCCGCTGTCGGCCGGCGCCATATGGGCGTTGCCGCCGACGCGGAACTGGTCGGCGATCTTCTCGGGATCGCCGTGGCCCTTGGGGGCGTCGCGATAGGTGCCGCGGTCGCCCTTGAAGAACACGCCGGTCGACATCTCGGTGTCGGAGAGCACCGTGGCGGTCGCCTGGGCGCGGTCCGAGGTCGGCTGGATGGCGCCGCGCGCCACGCTCTTCTTCCACTCCATTTCTTCCGGGCGGAAGGTGATGCAGGGCGACAGCACCTCGATGAACGAGAAGCCGGGGTGGCGCACCGCCTCGACGATCATCGCCGCCAGCGGCTTGACGTCGAGGGCGAAACCGCGGGCGACGAAGTTGGCGCCGGCGGCGAGCGCGATGGCGAGCGGCGAGAACGGCTTCACGCCGGTGCCGCCGGGGGCGGCGTCGCTGTCCCAATCGGCTTCGGTGGTCGGCGACGGCTGGCCCTTGGTCATGCCGTAGACCCGGTTGTCCATGACGATGTAGGTCAGGTCGACGTTGCGCCGCGCCGCGTGCAGGAAGTGGTTGCCACCGATCGAGTAGCCGTCGCCGTCGCCGCCGACGGTGATGACCTCGAGATCGGGCCGGGCGAGCTTGATGCCGGTGGCGACCGGCAGAGCGCGGCCGTGGACGCCGTGGAAGCCGTAGGCGGTCGTGTAGGCCGGCAGGCGCGACGAGCAGCCGATGCCGGAGACCACCACCACCTCGTGCGGTGGCCGGCCGAGTTCGGCGAGCGCCCGCTGCAGCGACTGCAGCACGCCGAAGTCACCACAACCCGAGCACCAGATCGGTTCGACCGTGGACTTGAAGTCCTTCAGCGTCAGCTGCTGCGGACAGGCATGGGGCTGTTCGTGGATGGTCATGCGGCGACCTCGTGGGACAGGTGAGCGACGATCTCGGCGGCGCGGAAGGGGGTGGGGCCCGGACGAGCGAAGCTCTCCGACCCGTGCGGCAGCGCCTTCTCACCGCGCAGGTGGCGGTAGAGCTGGGCCGAGTAGTTCTGTTCGACGACGACGATCCGCTTCGCCCCGGCGAGCGCGGCGGCGAGCTTCGCCTTCGGGATCGGCGAGAGGACGCGCAGCGCCACCACCTTGGTCGGCGTTCCGGCCTCGGTGAGACGCGCCGCGGCGGCCTTGGCCGGACCGACGGAGGAGCCGAAGGCGAGGAGGGCGAGGGGCGCGTCGGCGGGGCCGAAGACCTCGCCCCAGGTGTCGCCGAAGTCGAAGGACTCGAGCTTGCGCTTGCGCTTCTCGAGCTGGGCGACGTGGATGGCGGCCGAATTCGAGGGATGGCCGCTCTCGGCGTGGGAGAGACCGTCGGCGACCCACTGGCAGTCCGGGGTGCCGGGCGCCGGCATCGGCGAGACGCCACTGTCGGTCAGCTGGTAGCGGCGGAAGTCGGGGCCGGTGGCGAAGGGAACGGTGAGCCGCTTCAACGGCGTCGGGCGTTCGGTCGGCACGTCGATGATCGTCTGGGTCTGGCCGATCGACTGATCGGAGAGCAGCATCACCGGGGTCTGCAGCGCCTCGGCGATGTGGACGGCGCGCTCGGTGGTCGCCGGGCAGTCGGCGATCGAGATCGGCGCGATGACGACGCGGGGCGCGTCGCCGGGGGTGCCGTGCAGCGCGATGTCGAGGTCGCCCTGGTCCGACTTGGTCGGGATGCCGGTCGACGGGCCGACGCGCATGACGTCGACGATCACCATCGGGATCTCGGCGGCGATCGCCAGACCGATGGTCTCGACCTTCAACGCCAGGCCCGGGCCGGAGGTGATGGTCATGGTCGGCGCGCCGGCGTAGGCGGAGCCGCAGCACATGTTGATGGCGGCGATCTCGTCCTCGGCGAGGACGACGCGGCCGCCGTGCTCCTGCATCTGGACGGCCAGCCACTCGGTGATCTCGGTGGCCGGGGTGATCGGATAGGCGGCTACGAAGGTGATGCCGCCGCGCAGCGCGCCGAGGCCGACCGCTTCGTTGCCGGAGAGCATCCAGCGCTCGGCCTTGCGGCCCGGCGCCAGCGCCATCGAGACACCGGTCTCGGCGAAGGCGGTGCGGCCGGCGGCGTTGGCGCCGAGCGAGGCGGTGACCGCCTTCTCGCCCTTGCCCCCGATCATGGCGCGGATCGCGTCGTCGACGGCGTCCGGCTCGAGACCGGCGAGTTCGGCGGCGATGCCGAAGCCGACCATGTTGAGGCGGCCGCCTTCGACCGAAGCGGCGATCTGAGCGATCGGCAACTCGACGACGCGGGCGCCGGAGCGGGCGATGGCTTCGGGAACCGCACCGTTCTTGGGATCGCAGACGATGATGCTGTCGGCGTCGAGCGGGATCTCGGGGGCGAAGCGATGGACGTCCTGCCAGTCGAGGGCGATCAGGCAGTCGAACCGGTCGGGTTGCGCCTCGATCGGGTCGACCCCGAGTTCGATCAGCGCCGCCGCTTCGCCGCCGCGCACCTGCGCACCGGAGAGCTTGGTCATCAGACCGTAGTGGCCGTCGCGGGCGGCTGCCGCGAGCAGGGCGCTGCCGGCGGTGATGGCGCCGGTGCCGCCGCTGCCGGCGATGACGATCGCGACGGACTTGCGTGCTTCGGACATCTCGTCTTCCTCGTCTACCGTCGCGCTCGGCGCCGGCGGGATCCCGTGTGAACCGACCGAATTCCCCCTCGCGCCGCCGGCGGTCTCAGCGCGGCGCGGGCGTTCATTGCCACGATCTCGGTCGGCGTCTCTTTGACTTGTGACAAATGACCCGACAAAATGTTGGATGTCTCGTCGAACTTTTGTAGAGGGTCACGCGCACATTTTTCGTCTCGACGACGGAGCTCGCCGATTCACCCGACCGGACCGGGGTCCGTCAACCTCTCGTGAACCAAAATAGAGAGTAGGGCCGGGTGTTTAACGACTTCTTGAACGGATCGCGTCAAAATCGCCGGGTTTTCTTTCGCGACAGCAAGGAGTTCCCGTTTTGATGAGCCGCACAGCTCCTCGCCGCCTCGTGCTCGCCGCGCTGGTCGTCGCCTCGGCCGCCGGTCTCGGCGCCTGTTCGGGGGGAATCGATCGGGCCGAATACACGCCCCCGGTCGCCGTCACCGCTGCGCCGCCGCCGGCCCCGGTGGTTCCGGTCGCCGCACCGGGTGCCGCGCCGATGCGATCGAATCGCCTGCCGCTGCTGCCGCCGGTTCCCGAGGAACAGTCGGGTCTGCCGCCGGTCACCGTCGCCCAGCTGCTGCCGCCGCCGCCCGTCGTCCACTGAGCCGGCCGCGGCTTTGATGGCCGCTCGCCGCCGTGGTAGAGCGGGGCGAGGGACGACGCATCGATCGACACCGTGAACGACATTTCCGGGTCGCCTCCGATCGGACGGCGGCCCTTCGTTCGTGGCCGGCCGCCGGGCGAGGGGAGCCGAAGTGGCGAGTGAACTCGAAGCGGGCCTGAGCCGCGTGCTGGTGCGACTGCCGGGGGTCTTCTACGGCCGCGTTCTCGACGGGGCGCGGCGCGGGCTTCGCATTCTCTCCCATCGTCGGGCTCGCCGGGTCGCGCGGATCGCGCCGCGCGGCGAGACCCCGGCCTTCGTCATGGCGGGGACGCTGACGGCGGCTTTCGCGGCGATCGCGCTCCTCGATCCGCATGTCGGCGAGGCGCTGGGTGGGGCGACGGGCGCGTGGCGCCGTTTCCTGAAGACGCTCACCTCCTTCGGCGAGGGCGTCGAGATCCTCGTCGTCTCGGGCGCCATTCTGGTCTTCTGCCTGTCGGTCTCGCCGATCGGCCTCGTGCGGCGGGTGCGTGCCGGCCTCGTCGAGATCGGCTTCGCCGCCGCCTTCGCCTTCGTCTCCGTCGCCGGCAGCGGCCTCGTCGCGTCGCTCGTCAAGAACGCCTTCGGCCGGGCGCGGCCGGAACACCTCTCGCCGGGCGCCGTCTTCGAGCTCCACCCCTTCGCGTTCTCGGCGAAGTTCGCGTCGTTCCCCTCGGGTCATTCGACCACGGCGGGGGCGACGGCGATGGTGTTGGCGTTGCTGTTTCCGGCGCTGCCCGGGCCAATCCTCGCCTCGGGCGGGCTCGTCGCGGCGTCGCGCTTCCTGCTCGACGCGCTTTTCCCCGCCGACGTGATCGTCGGCTTCGGCTTCGGCGCCGCCTTCACCCTGACGGCGGCGCAGGGCCTCGCACGGCGCAATCTGGTCTTCCGCCAGAACCACAACGGTCGCCTCGAGCCCAAGGCGGCCGATCGTCCCGGCAACTGGCCGGACGTCCTCGCCGCGCTGATCGCCCGGGCGCGGACGGGCAAAGGCTGAGCCGGGATCACGCCCCGAGGGCGGCGTTCCAGCGAGCGAGGCCGGCTTCGAGATCGGCGATGAGGTCGGCGGTGTCCTCGAGGCCGATCTGCAGGCGGATCAGCGCGCCTTCCTCGCGCCACGGCACGGCGGTGCGCACGGCGCGCGGTTCGGCGGGAATGGCGAGGCTCTCGTAGCCGCCCCAGGAATAGCCGAGACCGAAGAGCTCGAGGTGATCGAGGAAGGCGGAGACCGCCGCATCCGATCCGCCCTTCATCACCACGCCGAAGAGACCCGAGGCGCCGGCGAAATCGCGCTTCCAGATCGCGTATCCGGGATCGGTGGGCAGTGCCGGATGGAGCACCCGCGCCACCTCGGGACGCGCGGCGAACCACGCGGCGACGGTGAGGGCACTCTTCTGTTGATGGGCGAGGCGCACGCCCATGGTCCTGAGCCCGCGCAGAGCCAGATACATGTCGTCCGGGCCGGTGAACATGCCGAGGTCGCCGTGGGTGGTCTTGACCCGTTTCCAGGCCCGCGGTCCGCAGGCGATGGTGCCGATCAGCACGTCGGAATGGCCGACGACGTATTTGGTCGCCGCCATGATCGAGATGTCGACGCCGTGGTCGAGCGGCCGGAAGAACAGCGGCGTCGCCCAGGTGTTGTCGATGAGGGTGGTGATGTCGCGCTCGCGCGCCACCTTCACGATCGCCGGCACGTCCGGCATCTCGAAGGTGAGCGAGCCCGGCGCCTCCATGAAGATCGCCTTGGTGTTCGGCCGGATCAGATCGACGATGCCGGCGCCGATCAGCGGATCGTAATAGGTGGTCTCGACGCCGAAGCGCCGCAGCACGCCCTCGCAGAAGTTGCGGGTCGGTCCGTAGACGCTGTCGATCATCAAGAGGTGATCGCCGGAGGCCAGCACCGACATCAGCGCGACGTCGCAGGCCGAGGCCCCCGACGGGGTCAGCACCGTGCCCTCGGCGCCCTCGATGTCGCTGATCGCCCGCTCCAGCGCTTCGGAGGTCGGCGTGCCGCGTCGCCCGTAGGTCCAGCGTGCCGGCGTCTCCGACTTGCCCTTCATCTGGGCGACGTTGTCGAAGAGCACCGTCGAGGCGTGGATCACCGGTGGGTTGACGAAGGGGCCGCCGGCCGGGTCGCGCCCGGCATGGGCCAGGCGGGTGTTCGGGGCATGGCGGCGGTGGCTCGTGTCGTCGGTCATCGGTGGTCCGTTCCTCGTCTCGTCCGTTCTCACTAGCAGATCGGTCGTGCCGGATCGACGCCCGGCGGTACTTTCCGCTCCGTCACTCCGAGGCCGCCGCAACGGCCTGCTCGAGGATCGATCATTTCGCTGCTGCAACGGGCGGAACTGCCGTCTCTTCCGCCACTGTTCCTTGGATAGCCGGCAAATCGGAACGATCTTTCCGATATTACCTCATATTCGAAAGAACTTTCCCCCTTGACCGGTAAGATTCTTTGTCCTGTGATGGACCTCCGATCGAACGGTCGCGCTCGAGGGAGGCGTTCCGGGCGGTATCGTCGTGTGGGTCCGTCCCGGATGGACCGCGTGCGACATCGCTCGAACGAAATCGATCATGGCGCGATCCCCGTCGGATCAATCGGACAACGGCTCGCGAGCGTCTCGGCTGCGAGCTTCCAAGAAAAGGCGCGAACATGAAAACCAGGATCCTCGCGGCGACCTTCGGCGTCCTCATGGGCACCACGGCGACCGCCGCTCTCGCCGGTACGCTCGACGACGTCAAGAACAAGGGCTTCGTCCAGTGCGGCGTCAGCCAAGGCCTCGCCGGGTTCTCGCAGCCCGACAGCGCCGGCAACTGGACCGGTCTCGACGTCGATTTCTGCCGTTCGCTCGCCTCGGCGATCTTCAACGACCCGACCAAGGTCAAGTTCACGCCGCTCTCCGCCAAGGAGCGCTTCACCGCGCTGCAGTCGGGCGAGATCGACGTCCTGTCGCGCAACACCACCTGGACGATGTCGCGTGACACCAAGCAGGGCAAGTTCGCCGGCGTGATGTACTACGACGGCCAGGGCTTCATGATCCGCAAGTCGCTCGGCATCACCTCGGCCAAGCAGCTCGGCGGCGCCTCGGTGTGCACCAACACCGGCACCACCACCGAGCTGAACCTCGCCGACTGGTTCCGCACCCAGAAGCTCGACTACAAGGTCGTGTCCTTCGAAAAGTCGGAAGAAGTGGTCAAGGCCTACGACGCCGGCCGCTGCGACGTGCTGACCACCGACGCCTCCGGCCTCTATGCCGAGCGCCTCAAGCTCACAAAGCCGGACGAGCACATCGTTCTGCCCGAGATCATCTCCAAGGAGCCGCTCGGCCCGATGGTCCGCCAGGGCGACGACGCCTGGTTCAACGTCGTGAAGTGGACCTACTACGCCCTGCTGACCGCCGAAGAGCTCGGCATCACCAAGGCCAACGCCGACGACACGCTCGCCAAGACCGAGAACCCGGACGTCAAGCGCTTCCTCGGCAAGGACGGCTCCTTCGGCGCCGACATCGGTCTGACCAACGCCTGGGCGTTCCAGATCGTCAAGAACATGGGCAACTACGGTGAGCTGTTCGAGAAGAACGTCGGCACCACCAGCCCGCTGAAGATCTCCCGCGGCATCAACGCGCTGTGGACCAAGGGCGGTCTGCAGTACGCCCCGCCGGTACGCTGATCGATCGTCGACCTCCGGCCGGGCTCGTCCCGGCCGGAGCGTTTCGCCGCCCGAAGGGGCGTGCGTGCACGTGAGATCGCGGGCCGGACTCCTCACCGAGATCGGCTCGTGACATCGACGGACGACGAGGGGTGGCGTCGGTCCGTCCGGATCGAAGTTCCGGGCGGAGTCTCGTCGCCGGAAGACCGTGAGGGCCGGCGTCTTCAGCGCCGGACGGGGGAACGAGCATGACGAAACGACCCGACGACAGCGGGGCGGACGCGGCACCGAGCGTGGCCTGGTACAACGATCCGACCAAGCGCGGTTATCTCTTCCAGGCGTTGACCCTGGCGGCGGTGATCGTGGTGGCCTGGACGATCGTCCACAACACCGCGGTGAACCTCGAGCGGCGCCACATCGCGCAGGGCTTCGGCTTCCTGTCGACCACCGCCGGTTTCGATCTGGCGCAGGAATCGATCTCCTTCCCCAAGGACGCGAGTTACGGCCGCGCCCTTCTCGTCGGACTGGTCAACACCGTCATCGTCGCCGTCGCCGGCATCTTCTTCGCGACGATCTTCGGCTTCCTCGTCGGCGTCGGCCGGCTGTCGCACAATTTCGTCATCTCGCGGCTGTGCACCGGCTACGTCGAGCTGTTGCGCAACATCCCGCTGCTCCTGCAGATCTTCTTCTGGTACTTCGCGGTTCTCGGCGTGCTGCCGAGCCCGCGCCAGTCGCTGCAGCCGGTTCCGGGCTGGGTGTTCATCAACAACCGCGGCCTCTATCTGCCCGAGTTCCATTTCGGCAGCTTCGCCGGCTGGGGCATCGTCGGCGGGTTGATCGTCGCGCTGGTGGTCTCCTGGGCGATCCGGCGCTGGGCGCGGGCGCGCCAGATGGAGACCGGCCAGCAGTTCCCGGCGGGGCGGGTGACCCTCGGGCTCATCGTCGGCCTGCCGCTGGTGCTCTTCGCGCTGTCCGGCTTCGACCTGTCGCTGGTGGCGCCGAAGAAGTCGACCTTCAACCTCAGCGGCGGCATCCAGATCATCCCCGAGCTGATCGCGCTGGTCCTGGCGCTGGCGACCTACACGGCGAGCTTCATCGCCGAGGTGGTGCGCGCCGGCATCCTGGCGGTGAGCCACGGCCAGACCGAAGCCGCCCGCTCGCTCGGCCTCAGCCACGGCCAGAACCTGCGTCTGGTGGTGATCCCGCAGGCGATGCGGGTGATCATCCCGCCGCTGACCAACCAGTATCTCAACCTGACCAAGAACTCCTCGCTCGCGGTGGCGATCGCCTATCCCGACCTCGTGTCGGTGGGCGGCATCGTCCTCAACCAGTCGGGTCAGGCGATCGAGGTCATCGTCATCTGGATGGCGATCTATCTCGGAACGTCGGTGACCACGGCGATGATCATGAACGTCTACAACCGTCGCATGGCGATCGTGGAGAGGTGAGACGATGAGCGACGTCACGGCCTCCACCGCCTTCGTGCGGTCCACCCTCTCCGAGCCCCGCGATCCGCCGAAGTCCTTCGTCGGGCCGATCGCCTGGGCGCGGTCCCATCTCTTCGGCTCGATCGTCGACGCGTTGCTGACCGCGTTCGGCGTCTTCCTGATCGGCTGGATCGCCTGGACGGTCCTCGACTTCGCGCTGTTCCGCGCCGTATGGTCGGCCAAGGACGGCGAGGCTTGCCGCCCCGAGGGTGTCGGCGCCTGCTGGCCCTATGTCGAGGCCTATTGGAAGCAGTTCGTCTACGGCCGCTATCCGGCCGAAGAGCGCTGGCGGCCGACCCTGGTCTTCGCCATCTTCGCCGCGACGCTGATCCCGCTGGCGATGCCGAAGGTCCCGTTCAAGCGGGCGAACGTCATCGCCTTCCTGGTGGGCATGCCGATCGCCTCCTATTTCCTGCTGACCGGCGGGGTGTTCGGCCTGGAGCCGGTGGAGACGACGCTGTGGGGCGGCCTGCTGGTCACCCTGATCGTCTCGGTGGTGGGCATCGTCTGCTCGCTGCCGCTCGGCATCCTGCTGGCGCTCGGGCGGCGCTCGAAGCTGCCGATCATCCGCATGCTGTGCATCGTGACGATCGAGTTCTGGCGCGGCGTGCCGCTGATCACCGTGCTGTTCATGGCCTCCAACATGCTGCCGCTGTTCATGCCGGAGGGCACGGACGTCGACAAGCTGCTGCGGGCGCTGATCGGCGTGGCGATCTTCACCTCGGCCTATCTCGCCGAGACGATCCGCGGCGGTCTGCAGGCGATCCCCAAGGGCCAGTACGAGGGCGCCATGGCGCTCGGCCTCGGCTATTGGCAGATGATGGGCCTCATCGTCATGCCGCAGGCGCTGAAGATGGTCATCCCGGGCATCGTCAACAGCTTCATCTCGCTGTTCAAGGACACCACGCTGGTGCTGATCGTCTCGATCTTCGACCTGCTCGGCATGATCCAGGCGTCGCTCGCCGATCCGGTGTGGATCTCGCCGGTGACCGGCAAGACCGGCTATCTGGTGGCGGCGATGACCTTCTGGGTCTTCTGCTTCGGCATGAGCCGTTATTCGCAATGGATGGAACGCCGGCTCGCCACCGGTCACAAGCGCTGACGAGCGAGGGACACTTCGACATGACCGACAC
>CALMYM010000187.1 GCA_937873675.1 uncultured Alphaproteobacteria bacterium
CGCCCATGGCAAAGCGCTTGACCGCCGAGACAGTCGCTCGAACCATCGCGCACGAGAGGGGATGAAGAGCTCCGTTCGGTTGCCTGCATGTTCCTCGCACGCCGCGACCGTTCCTCACCTCACGCGGCTCGCCGACACTCGTTCCCGGGCGCGGATGACGGCGGCGGCGATCGTCGTATGATGCGGGTGGATCGCGCCCCTGCGCTCCACCGGAGGACCTCCGCCATCACCGCGCTCGCCCCGTCCGCCACGACGCGCCTGCGACCGCTCCGCCTCCTCGCCGCGCTCGATCCGCGGCGGCGGGTGGCGGCGGCGATCGGCTGGTCGATCGGCGCGGTGTCGCTGGTCGTCGCGGCGGTGGTGGGCGCCTGGACGATGGGCGAAGCGCGACGGGCGATCGAGGGCGAGATCGGCCTCGTCTACGCCGCCCATGCGCAGCGTCTGGTCGAGACCATCGACGCCAATCTCGCCGGCCGGCGCCAGTGGGTGGCGGCTTCGGCGACGCTGATGGGGGCGCGCATCGGCGCCCTGCCCCAGGCCGACGCCGGGCAGGTGCTGACCGATCTGAAGAGCGCGCTGAAAGAGATCGAGTGGGCCGGCGTCGTCGACACCCAGGGCGTGGTGATCGCCGCCACCGGCGACGTGCTCGCCAATCGCTCGGTCGCGTCGCGGCCATGGTTCACCTCCGGCTTCCTCGGCCCCTATGTCGGCGACGTCCACCGCGAGGTGATGCTCGGCCGCGACCCGGCCGAAGCACGCGGCGGCGAACCGCTGCGCTTCGTCGACATGTCGGCGCCGATCCGCGACGCCACCGGCGACGTGCTGGGCGTGCTCGGCGCCTCGCTCGGGCGATCGTGGATCGAGGGGCTCCGCGCGGCGACGCTCGACGGGCTGCGCAAGACGCGCAAGGGCATCGAGGTGCTGGTGGCGGGACGCGACGGCACGGTGTTGCTGGGCTCGGACCGGGTGCCGGCGGGGACCCTGCTCGACCTGTCGAAGTTCCACGGCGAGGACGGCTGGCGGGTCGAGAACGGGCAGCTCACCGGGGTGGCCCGCTCCCGCGGCTTCGCCGATTTCGGCGGGCTCGGCTGGTGGGTGCTGGTGCGCGAGCCGACGGCCATCGCCTTCGCCCCGGCGGGACGGACGGCGGCCGGCATCTTCGCGGCGATCGCAGGCGGCGGCGTCTTCGCCGCGCTGATCGGCGCCCTGGTGGCGGCGCGGCTGATGCGGCGGCTGAAGTCGGTCGCCGAGGCCGCCGACGACCTGCGCCTCGGTCGCGTCCAGGCTTTCTCGGCGCTCGCCGGCCAGGACGAGGCGGCGCGCATCTCGCGCTCGCTCGGCGCGCTGATCGCGACGCTGCAGACCGCCAACACCGAACTCACCAGCCTCAACGCCGAGCTCGATCAACGGGTGGCGGCACGCGCCCGCGAGATCGAGCGGATGGAGCAGGAGAACCGCTTCGCCGCCGTCGTGCGCGAGCGTCTCCGGATCGCCCGCGACCTGCACGACACGCTCGCCCATTCGCTCCTCGCCCTCCTCACCCAGATCCGCCTCGCCCGCCGCCTCGTCGGCGATCCGGTGCGGGTCGACGGCGAACTCGCGGCGGCCGAGGAGGTGGCGCGCGAGGGCATGAACCAGGCCCGCGACGCGGTGATGCAGCTGCGCTATTCGCCGGTGCGCGACGACGGCCTCTCCGAGGCGCTGCGGCGCATGGTCAAGCGGCTGCGCGACCGCATCGACATCGAGGTCACCGTCTCGGTCGACGATCGCGCCGCCTCGCTCGCCGACCGCACCACCGAAGCGGTGTTCCGCATCGTCGAAGAGGCGGTGCGCAACGTCGAGAAGCACGCCGAGGCGCGCCACATCGCCATCACCGCGCGATTGATCGGCCGCGACGACGGCGACCATCTCGTCGCCGAGGTCGTCGACGACGGCGTCGGCTTCGATCCGGACGAGACCCGTGACGGCCATTTCGGCCTCGTCGGCGTGCGCGAACAGGCCGATCTCGCCGGCGCGACGCTGGAGATCGACTCCCGCCCCGGCGAAGGCACCCGCGTCGGCGTCGACGTGTTGCTGTGAGGGTCGGTGCGCGGAAGGCTCGACACGTCGGATCGTCGGCGAAGCGAAGGCGCCACCGTTCGTCTCTCCCCGTCGCAAGACCCTCGCTTCGGTCGAAGCTTACCGGGTCTGCTTCGAGCTCGCCTCGAAGCCGCCGCGAAACTACAGCCGTCATCCCCGGCCGGAGCGAAGCGGAGGGGAAGGGGATCCATCGACTTTCCAACGAGTCGAGAGGCGAGTGGGTCCCCTTCCCTCGGCTCACGCTCGCCGGGGACGACATCGGTGTTCGGGGTGACGGAACCGACCGATTCGAAACCTGACGGAAATACGCGGAGGCGCCCCCTCGTGGGACCTTCGCGGAGCGCGATCGAGCCGGTTTCGGCGCCGTGCGCGATGCTTCGAGACGCGCCTGCGGCGCTCCTCAGCATGAAGCGTCGGAGATTTTCCAGAACGAACAAGCGCCTCATGCTGAGGAGACGTCCATGGGACGTCGTTTCGAAGCCTCATGGTGAGGAGAGCGGCGAAGCCGCTCGTCTCGAACCATCGCACACGGACGTCGAGCCGCGCCTCTGCCGAATGGCGCGAAGTTCACCTCGTGCGGTGGAACCGGCGAGGCGTCGCCACGCGCCGTTCCCACACCGCTTCGTCCGATCGTCCGCCCCGGCCTCCTGGCGCCCGTGCCCCTCCCCGCATCCACCAATCGGCCTGTCCAGAGCCGAAGCCGAGGCTCGACTCGTCGGGGCCCTCCCCGCACGCACCAATGGGCCGCCGCGCATCTCGAACGTGAATCGAAAGGCGGCGACGACGATTCCTCGTTGCCTCGAAAAATGGAATGATGTTCCATCTTCGGCGAAGTGCCCGGACGGGTCGCGAGCGAGAGGTGGGAACCGTGGCGTTGCGAGTGGATGCGATCGAGGACGGGGGGCGCTTCGACGTCGCGGTGATCGGCAGCGGTGCGGCCGGGCTGGCGGCGGCGCTGTTCTCGGCGAAGCGCGGCGCACGCGTGCTGCTGCTGGAGCGAACCGAACACGTCGGCGGCTCGTCGGCGTGGTCGGCGGGCACCGCGTGGCTGCCGCTCACCCGCCACGCCGCGGTCGGCGCCGGTGACGACGCCGAAACGGTGCTCGGTTTCCTCGATGCGGCGGTCGGCAATCGCAGCCCGCGGCCGATGCGCGAGGCCTTCGTCGCGGCGGCGCCGCCAGCCGTCGCCGAGCTCGAGGCCGAAACCGAGGTGCGGTTCCGCGCCCGCAGCTTTCATACCGACTACATGTCGGACCTGCCGGGCGCCACGCCCTGCGGCCGGGCGATCGAGCCGCAGCCGTTCGACGGACAGCGGCTCGGCGACCTTCTGCGTCTCGTGCGACCGCCGATCCCGGAGTTCACCCTGTTCGGCGGGATGATGGTCGACCGCGACGACATCGGCCATCTCCTGAAGCTGACCAAGTCCTTCGCTTCGTTCCGCCGCGCCCTCGGCTTGCTGGCGCGCTATGGCCGCGATCGGCTGACCCATCCGCGCGGCACGCGGCTGGTGATGGGCAATGCGCTCATCGCCCGCTTCCTCGCGTCGCTCATGGCGCACGACGTGACGCTCGCCACCGGCGCCGAGATCGACCGGCTCGACCACGACGGCACCCGCGTCACCGGTCTCGGCTTCGTCCATCGAGGCCGTCGGATCTCGGTGACGGTCGGACGCGGCGTGGTGCTGGCGAGCGGCGGTTTCAATCGCCATCCGACCCGGCGCGGCGAACGGCTCGGGACGGACGCGGCGTGGTGTCCGGGCGCGCCGGGGCACACCGGGACTGCGCTCGATCTCGCCCTCGGTCTCGGGGCGCGGTTCGGCGAGGGGGCGTTGTCGGACGCCTTCTGGGCGCCGGTGTCGACGCGGACACGCGCCGACGGATCGACCGCGGTCTTCCCGCATTTCCTGCTCGATCGCGGCAAGCCGGGGATGGTCACGGTCGACCGGAACGGCCGGCGCTTCGTCAACGAGGCGACGTCCTACCACCTCTTCGCGCTGGCCATGCGCGAGGCCGGCGCCGTTCCGGCCTTCCTGGTCACCGATGCGGAAGGCTTGAGAAAATACGGGCTCGGCATGGTGCGGCCGGGGGGCGGCGGAACCGCCCCCTTCCTCGCCGACGGCTATCTCGCCACCGCCGCGACGCTTCGCGAACTGGCGGCGAAGCTCGGCATCGACGGCGACGGGCTCGTCCGCACCGTCGCCGAGATGAACGCCCATGCGGCGAGCGGCGTCGACCCGGATTTCGGCCGCGGCTCGACCGTCTACCAGCGTGCCAACGGCGACGCGACGCACGGGCCCAACCCCTGCCTCGGACCGATCGGGTCCGCGCCCTTCTACGCGGTGCGGCTGTGGCCGGGCGACATCGGCGCGGCGACCGGGCTCGTCACCGACACCCGGGCGCGGGTGCTCGGACCCGACGATGCGCCGATCGGCGGGCTCCACGCCGTCGGCAACGACATGCAGTCGATCATGGGCGGCACCTACCCGGGGCCGGGCATCACGATCGGCCCCGGCATCGCCTTCGCCTGGATCGCGGCGCGGGACCTGATGGGCGAGAGCTGAAGGCCGCTGCTGGAGGTGGCGATCTCTCGGCTTCGCTCCGATTTCACCTCCTTCGTAGGGGTCGGGCCGAGCTTCCATTCGAAACTGCCATACGGCCGTGCGCGATCCTTCGAGACGCGCCTTCGGCGCTCCTCAGGATGAAGCCCCGAAAAACGTCGAGAAAACAGCGCTTCATGGTGAGGTGCCGGCCGCAGGCCGGCCTCGAACCATCGCGCACCGACGCCTAGGATCGCGCGTACCGAACGAAGGCCGCGCCGGCCGTCAGCGGTCGACCAGCCGGCGTGCCGCGTCGTGGACGGTGCGTAGCCAGGCCACCGTACCCATCGCGGCGCGGCGGACGTCGTTCGGCACTTCGCAACTGACGGGGATGTCGGCGGGCAGGCGCGCGAGCAGTCCGGCGATGTCGATCTCTCCCTCGCCCGGCGGCAGGCGTTCGCAGCGGGCGTCGTGGATCAGGCCTTCCGGCGTCGCGGGCACCGTCGCCGGGGCATCGCAGATCTGGACGTAGTGCGAGCGCGCCGGCGGAATCGCGGCGATGTCGGCGAGGGTCGTGGCGGAACGGGCGAAATGCAGGGCGTCGACCAGGACGCCGCCGTTCGGCCGGCCCGCCGCCTCGACGATCCTGAGCGCCGTCTTCGCATCGGCGACCGGCACCCAGGGCATGAACTCGAGATCGCAGGTGAGGCCGTAGGGCGCGGCGAGATCGCAGAGCGCGGTGAAGCCGTCGATCACCCGCGCCTCGTCGGGATGATCGCCGGCGACCAGCACCGCCCGGCCGCCGAGCCGCGCCCCGACCTCGAGGAAAGCCTCGTGATCGTGCGGGCGAAAACCCTCGCCGATCCGCAGGATCTCCAGATCGAAGACGCCGATGCCGGTCGATGCGATCGCCGCTTCGGTGGCACGCAGCGCGGCCGGATCGTCCATCAGCCGGTGGGCGATGCCGCCGGGCGCGGCCGGCAACAGCCGCAGGCCGACTTGCGCGAACCCGACCTCGGCGGCGAGGCGGATCAGCTCCGCCGGGGCGACGTCGAGAGCGGTCAGATGGGCGAGCGACAGGGTGCGGGCCACGGGCGCGTCCTCAGGTGAGCGGCGAGATCGCGGTCGGCAGGGCGACGAGCGAACGCATGTCGGTGGTCAGCCAATCCGGCCCGCCCTTCGGCGGCCACGCCCCGACGGAGACCGATTGCGCCCGGATCGCGGCGCGGGCGTCGAGACCCTCGAAGGGCCAGATGTGGGTGAAACGCGGGGCGCCGTCGAGGGCGTACATGGCGACGACCAGCGGCGACAGTTTCACCCGCTCGGGCACCGCCGCCGCCCAGGCGTCGATGGTCGGCTGCATGCCGCCGAACTTCGGCCTGTAGGTGCGGATCTCGTAGACCTTGCCGTAGGCGCCGCGCACCACCGGCCCCATGAAGGGGAACGGCGCGTAGGATTCCATCGTCAGGTCGGTCAGATGATCGGCGACGTTGAACGGGTTCGAGGCCAGCATGCCGCGGCGGCGTTCGGCCGAGAGTGCCGCCTCGTCGTCGAAGCCGCGCAGCACGATCATCTGGTTGAGGGGCCCGAGATCGGTGGTCCAGCAGCCGAGTAGCCGGCCCTGCGCCGCCGTGACGTTCACCCAGGCGTCGACCGCCGCGACGGCGCCCCCCATGGTGCCGAGCTTCAGGGTGAGGGTGGCGATTTCGTAGAGCATCGGCTTGTCTCCGGTCACTTCGGTCGGATGGCGGGGATCGAGGCGTCGGCCGCGGGCAGCGGCCGGCCGGCGGCGTGGTGGGCGGCGACGAAGCCGAAGGTCATGGCGGGACCGAGGGTGATGCCGCCGGCCGGGTAGCGCCCGGCCATGATCGAGGCCATGTCGTTGCCGACGGCGTAGAGACCGGCGATCGGCGCACCCGCCGCGTCGAGAACGCGGGCGTCGGCATCGGTGGCGAGACCGGCGAAGGTGCCGAGGCTGCCGGGCACGATCTCGACCGCGTAGAAGGGCGCCCGCTCGATCGCCGCGACGCAGGGGTTGGGGCCGTGGCCGGGATCGCCCTGCATGCGCTCGTAGGCGACCGAACCGCGGCCGAACTCGGGATCGTCGCCCACACGGGCACCGGCGTTGTGGCGGGCGACGGTCGCCTCGAGCCCGTCCGGGTCGATGCCGCACACCTGAGCCAGTTCGCGCAACGTCCCGCCGCGCTTCAGATATCCGCTGCGGAGCCAGGGGCGGAGCGGGAACGGTCGCGGGCGGGCGTGGCCGAGGCCGTAGTGGCGCTGGAAGGCGTGATCGACGACGAGCCAGGCGCGCGGCGCTTCACCGGCCGGCGTTGCGGCGAAGAGGCCGTTCCTGAAATCGTGGTAGCTCCCCGCCTCGTCGACGAAGCGGCGGCCGTCGCGACGCACGGCGATCAGCCCCGGCTTCGCCCGCTCGATCAGATGCGGGAAAGCGCCGATCGAGCCGTCGGCGCGGGTGACCAGCGACACCGGTGCCCAGGCGCCGGCGTGGGCGCCGACCTCTATGCGACCGCCGGCGTGTTCGCCGAGGCGCAGGCCGTCGCCGCTGTTGGCGGGTGGCGCCGCCGACCAGTGCTCCCGCCCGCTCGGGGCATGGGGAAAGAGCGCCGCCTTGCGCGCCTCGTCGTGCGGGAAGCCGCCGCAGGCGAGGACGACGCCGCGCCGCGCCCGGATCTCCTGTGCCGGGCCGTCGGTGGCGACGCGCACACCGGCGATGCGATCCCCCTCGCGGATCAGGCCGACGACCGGGGTCGAGACCCGGATGTCGACGCCACGATCGAAGGCGGAGCGGGCGAGCCGGGCGATCAGCGCATTGCCGGCGACGAGATGCAGACCGCGGCCGGCGCGCAGGAGGTCGAGCGTGTGGCGGGCGAGGCGGCGGACGACGTGGAGGAAGGAGCACAGGCTCCGCGTCGCCTCGAGAAAATGGCGCAGATCCGCCCCCGAGGCGATACCCATGGCGAAGGGCGAGACGAGATCGAGGGGGGTGCGCATATCGGCGAGACGGTCGCCGAGGATGCGGCCGTCGCAGGGTTCGGCGCAGACCGAGCGGCCGCCGATGCCGGCCGCGGGCGAGCGGCCGTGGAAATCGGGAATGGCGTTGCCACCGAAGAAGCGCACCGCCGTCTTCTCCTCGAAGAAGTCGACCATGTGCGGCGCCTGTTCGAGGAAGCGATCGATGCGGGTCGCGTCGAAGCCGTTGCCGAGTTCGTGTTCGAGATAGGCGCGTGGCGCGGAGACCGGCTCGTCGAGGCCGGCGGCGTGGGCATGGCGATTGCGCGGGATCCACAGCCAACCGCCCGACCACGCGGTGGTGCCGCCGAACTGCGCGTGCTTCTCGAGCACCACCGCCTCGAGCCCGAGATGCGCGGCGGTCACAGCGGCGGCGAGGCCGGCGGCGCCGGAGCCGACGACGACGAGGTCGACCTCACGCGGCGGGTCGAGGGAGCGGCGCGGCGCCATGGGCGAAGATCCTCGTCGCGGCGCCGGTCAGGCGATGGCCGGGGCGCGGGCCCGGAAGAGCGGCGACGCGGCACCGGCGATGCCGAGTTCGGCCGCGGCGGCGACGAGTTGGGCGCCGATGGCGGCGATGCGATCGGCGCCGAAGCGCACGCAGGGGCCGGCGACCGAAACGGCGCCGAGCGTGACCCCGTCCGGCGCGACGATCGGCGCGGCGATCGCCGTCATGCCGGCGGTGAAGGTCTCGATGGTGACCGAGTAGCCGCGGGCGCGGGTCTCGGCGAGGGCGGCGACCAGCGCCGTCGAAGTGGTCGGCGCGTTGGGGCCGAAATCCTGCGGCCGGCCGAAGCCCTGGCGGGCGACCACCATCAGCGCCGCTTCGTCGCTCAGGGTCGACAGGATCGCCTGACCGGCGGCGGAGCACGACAACCGCGCCACCTGCCCCTGGTCGGGGTCGTAGCGCAGGCCGGAGCGCGCCCCTTGCGCCTTGGCGACCCAGGTCGCCACCTCCTCCTGCCACACCGACAGGCGGACCAGTTCGCCGGTCGCCTCGGCGAGGCGGTCGAGCAGCGGCTGGGCGATGTCGACGACGCCGGCGGCGGCGAGATGGCCGAGACCGAGGGCGGTCATGCGCAGGGTCAGCGCATAGTCGCCGTGCTCGCGGGTCTGGCGGACCCAGCCGAGCCGCATGAGATCGGCGAGCAGGCGGTGGCAGCCGCTCCGCGGCATGTCGAGCCGGTCGGCGATGGTGGCGAGCGGCAGGCCCTCGGGCGCCACCGCCAGGGTCTCGAGAATGCCGAGGGTCCGTTCCAGAACACCGCTCATGTCGCCCCTCTCCTCGCCGTCGTCGACGCATCGTGAACCGGATCGATGGAACCGGATTTTTTTGTTGAATGCAATTCCATTTCATGGGAACCGAGGACGAAGACGAATGACGTGGACGGCGCGAGACGCCGGGGGAACGACGTCGTGAAGCGTGCGCGGATCACCCGGGAGCCGGGCGAGACCGACGCGTCGGCCGGCGGGGAGTGGACGCTCCGCAGGCCTGCCGAGGCGGCGTCGATCCCCGGGTGGCCGAGCCCGACGGTCCGAAGGTGGTCGATCGGCGCGGGCGCTCGTACGGGCACGACAACGGCGGACAGGGGCGAGGAGAACGGTGATGGAGATCGAACTCGACGGCGCGACGCGGTTGGTGCCGATCGTCGGCGACCCGATCGCCCAGGTGAAATCGCCGGCCGGCATGAGCGCCGCTTTCGCCGCGGCCGGCCGCAACACGCTGGTGGCGCCGGCGCACGTCGCTCCGGCGGATCTCGCCACCTGGATGGCGGGGCTGGCGGTCACCCGCAACGTCGACGGGGCGATCGTCACCATCCCGCACAAGTTCGCCGTCCACGGCTGGTGCGCCACCGCCTCGGAGCGCGCCCATTTCCTCAAGGCCGTCAACGTCCTGCGCCGCAATCCGGACGGCTCGTGGCACGGCGACATGTTCGACGGCCTCGGCTTCGTCACCGCGGCGAAGAAGGCCGGCTGCGT
>CALMYM010000188.1 GCA_937873675.1 uncultured Alphaproteobacteria bacterium
TGCCGTATTCGGGATGGCCCGGGGTCTTGGAATGGAGCTGACGGAACGACTTCAGGTCGTCGATCGACAGGTCGTAGCCGGTCAGATGCAGCAGCGCGTACATCAGCATCGAGCCGTGGCCGTTGGACAGCACGAAGCGATCGCGGTTCGGCCATTTCGGATTCGCCGGATCGTGACGCAGGTGACCGCGCCAGACGGTGGCGGCGATCTCGGCCATGCCCATCGGCGCGCCCGGGTGACCGGACTTGGCCTGTTCGACGGCATCCATGGCGAGCGCCCGCACGGCGGCGGTGACCGGCCAGGCGAGCGAACCGGGTGCGGCGGAATCGACGGGGGTCGCGACGTTCATGGCCATTTCCTCTCGGGCGATCTTCGTGACTTCGTTGTTCGTTCCGTCGTGGCGTCCACGGCTTCGGATGCGATGAGGGCCGTCATCTCCGGCCGGGGCCGTCGTGGAGAGCGGAGGGGAAGGGGACCCGTGGCTTCGAGCCCTGGGAGAGGTCCGCCTGGGTCCCCTTCCCTCGCTTCGCTCGCCGGGGACGACGGCCGTGGTCGAGGCGAACCTCCTGCCCGCGACCGTGGGTCCTTCACCGGCGATCGACGCCCTCCCCTCAGAGCGAGCGACGGCGGCGGTCGACCATCTGCATGATCAGCGGCGTCAGGATCAGCTGCATGGCGATGTCGAGCTTGCCGCCCGGAATGACGATCGAGTTCGCCCGGCTCATGAAGCTGTCGTGGATCATCGACAGCAGATACGGGAAGTCGATGCCGCGCGGGCTCTTGAAGCGGATCACCACGATGCTCTCGTCCGGGGTCGGGATCGACCGGGCGATGAACGGATTCGAGGTGTCGACGGTCGGCACGCGCTGGAAGTTGACGTCGGTCTGGGTGAACTGCGGCACGATGTAGTTCACGTAGTCGGGCATGCGGCGCAGGATGGTGTCGGTCACCGCCTCGGTCGAGTAGCCACGGGTCGCCTTGTCGCGGTGCAGCTTCTGGATCCATTCGAGATTGATGACCGGCACGACGCCGATCTTCAGGTCGGCGTGCTGGGCGACGTTGACCTTCTCGGTGACGACGGCGCCGTGCAGGCCTTCGTAGAAGAGCAGGTCCGAGCCGGGCTCGAGATCACGCCAGGCGGTGAAGGTACCCGGGGCCGAGCCGTACTTCTCCGCCTCGTCCGCGTCGTGGACGTAGGTGCGGGTCTTGCCGGTGCCGGTCGCGGCGTAGGAGCGGAAGCTCTCCTCGAGCTCGGCGAGCAGGTTCGCCTCCTCGCCGAAGTGCGAGAAGTTGTGGTCGCCGGCCGCACCCTTCTCGGCCATGACCCGGCGCATGTCGGCGCGGTCGTAGCGATGGAAGGCGTCGCCCTCGATCGAGGCGGTCTTCACGCCCTCGCGGCGGAAGATCTGGTCGAAGGTGCGCTTCACCGAGGTGGTGCCCGCTCCCGAGGAGCCGGTGACGGAAATGATCGGATGCTTGACCGACATGGGATGTTCCTCCGCCCGTGTTCGAGGTCACGGGGCTTCCTATCGTTTCGACGAATTCGGGCTCAGACCGTCAGCAGGCCGCGACGCGAGAAGAGCGGCGACTTGTCGCTCCAACCGAGGTCGGAGGAGAGGTAGCGCTCGACACGATCGACCTTGACCCGCGATCCGAAGATCAGGGGGACGCGCTGGTGCAGCTTCTCGGGGACGATGTCGAGGACGGAATTCTTGCCGTCGCTCGCCCGGCCACCGGCCTGCTCCATGATGAAGCCCATCGGAGCGGCCTCGTAGACGATGCGGATGCGGCCCGAGGCGTAGCCCTTGCGCGCGTCGCCCGGATAGAGGAACACGCCGCCGCGAACGAGGATGCGGTGCGCTTCGGCCACCATCGAGGCGATCCAGCGCATGTTGTAGTCCTCGCCGCGCGGGCCGTCCGTGCCGGCGACGAGATCGTCGACGTAGGTGCGGATGCGATCGTCCCAGTGGCGGTAGTTCGACATGTTGATGGCGAACTCACGCGCCTGCGGCGGCACCGCCAGAGCGGCGTCGGTCTGGATGAACCGGCGACGCTCGGGATCGAGGACGTAGAGCTCGGTGCCCTCGCCGACGGTGAGGACGAGCGCCACGTGCGGCCCGTAGACGACGTAACCGGCGGCGAGCTGCTCGTTGCCCGGCCGCATGAAGGCAGCGTCGGAGGCCGGATCGATGCCCTCGATGCGCGGACGGATCGAGAAGATGGTGCCGACCGACACGTTGGTGTCGATGTTGGAGGAGCCGTCGAGCGGGTCGACCGCGACGAGGAGCGTGCCCTCCGGATCGAGCGCCACCGGATGATCGGCCTCTTCGGACGCCAGACCCGCCACCGGCGCGCCGCGCAGCGCTTCGGCGATCATGTTGTCGCAGATGACGTCCAGTTCCTTCTGGGCGTCACCGCCGGCGTTCTCCTCGCCGCGCGAGGCGCCGAGGCTTCCGGCGAGCGGACCGGCGGCGACCAGCGCCGCGATCTCGGCGCAGGTGCGCGCCAGCACGTTCACGGTCGTGGCGACGGCGCCGCGCGTGGCATCCTCTCCGGCCCACGCGTCGAGACGGGTGGCGAGATCGAGGGGGCGATTTTCTTCGACCATGTCGTGAACCTCGTGACGTTTCCCTTTGAATTCCATTATTTTTATTTGTTCGGCTTCACTTGCTGCCGTTGCCGGCTCCGAGCACGCGGCTGGAGCGGATCTCGTCGGCGGTGATGGTCGACAGCGCATCGGCGTCGACGGTGCCACCGGATTCGAACAGACGGATCGCCTGCCTGAGACGGGCGCGATCGAAGGCGTTGCGGATCGAACGCGCGTTGGCGAAATCGGACTGGGCGCGGCGGGCGACGATGTACTCGCGCAGCGCCTGCTCGGCGCCCGCATCGAAGCGGTAGCCTTCCTTCTCGGCGATCACCTCGGCGATGTGGAACAGTTCGCCGTCGGTGTAGTCCGGGAAGTCGATGTGATGGGCGATGCGCGAGCGGAAGCCCGGGTTCGCCGAGAAGAAGGTCGCCATGCGGTCGGCGTAACCGGCGAGGATGACGACCAGGTCGTCGCGCTGGTTCTCCATGACCTGCAGCAGGATCTCGATCGCCTCCTGGCCGTAGTCCTTCTCGTTCTCCGGCCGGTAGAGGTAGTAGGCCTCGTCGATGAACAGCACGCCGCCCATCGCCCGCTTCAGGACTTCCTTGGTCTTGGGGGCGGTGTGGCCGATGTACTGGCCGACCAGATCGTCGCGGGTGACCGAGACGAGATGGCCCTTCCGGACGTAGCCGAGGCGGTGGAGGATGCCCGCCATGCGCAGCGCCACCGTCGTCTTGCCGGTGCCGGGATTGCCGGTGAAGGCCATGTGCAGCGTCGGCGCCGAGGCTTCGAGGCCCAGTTCGCGACGCGCCTTGGTGACCAGCAGATAGGCGGCGATCTCGCGGATGCGGTTCTTCACCGGCTGCAGGCCGATCAGGTCGCGATCGAGCTCGGCGAGCATCGGTCCGATCTCGCTCTCGCGATACATGGCGGCGAGGTCGAGCTTCGCCGGGGGGGCGGCGGTCTCGGTCGCGGGCATGGTGTCGTCGGGCGTGGTCATCGATCGGACCTCTGTTCGGGGGGATCACCGTCCCCGGGGTGGTTACGCCGTGCCCGAGTGCCGGGCACGGCGGTGTCGTCGTCGGGGGCGAGCCCCCTCGCCTCACGCCGACTTGCGGCGGATGGCGTAGCGCTGGACGCGGCCGGCTTCCTCGATGCGGTCGAGGTGGAAGCCGGGCTCGTGATCCGGACGGTTCACGAGGAAGGACAGACGGATGGTTTCCCAGCCGCGGGTGCTGTCGAAGGCGTTGATGCGGATGTAGCTCTGCGGACGGGCGGTGCGGGCCGCCTTGAGCTCGGTCATGACGCCGGCGGCGTCCTTCAGACCGAACATCGGCATGCCCCACATGTCCCAGTAGCAGTTGCGCGGATGGGGGTCGTCGGTCGCCTCGATCGACACGGCCCAGCCCTGGTTGAGGGCGTATTCGATCTGGGCGGAGATCTGCGCGTCCGTCAGGTCCGGCAGGAAGGAGAAGGCGCCTTGGGTGATTTTCATGAGTTCGTCTCCCCGAATACGGGTGAATGAAGAAGGGCTCCGGGTGGAGGCGGCCGATCCCGTCGATCACTCGATCGATCGGCCGCCGTCCGACGTTTCCGGCTCACGAAGCCGAGGTCGACGGCACGAAGTCCGACGTGTCGGTCGAGGCGTACTGGAAGGTGATCTCGCCCCAGGTCGCCAGCGCCGCTTCGAGCGGCTTGCAGGTCTTGGCGGCGGTGCGGAGGATCTCCGGACCCTCGTTCTTGATGTCGCGTCCTTCGTTGCGGGCGAGAATCATGGACTCCAGAGCGACGCGATTGGCGACGGCGCCGGCCTGAATGCCCATCGGGTGACCGATGGTGCCACCACCGAACTGGAGAACCACGTCGTCGCCGAAGAGGTCGATGAGCTGGTGCATCTGGCCGGCGTGGATGCCGCCCGAAGCGACCGGCATGACCTTGCGGATGTCGCACCAGTCCTGCTCGAAGAACAGGCCGCGCGGCAGGTCGACGGCGTTCTTGGTCTCGCGGCAGACGTTGTAGAAGCCCTGCACGGTCATCGGATCGCCCTCGAGCTTGCCGACGGCGGTACCGGTGTGGAGGTGGTCGACGCCGGCCAGGCGCAGCCACTTGGCGATGACGCGGAACGACACGCCGTGGTTCTTCTGGCGGGTATAGGTACCGTGACCGGCGCGGTGCATGTGCAGGATCATGTCGTTGGCGCGGCACCACTCGGAGATCGACTGGATCGCGGTCCAGCCGATGACGAGGTCGACCATGACGATGACCGAACCGAGCTGCTTGGCGAACTCGGCGCGGCGATACATCTCCTCCATCGTGCCGGCGGTGATGTTGACGTAGTGGCCCTTCACCTCGCCGCTGGACGCGGACGCCTGCATCACGCCTTCCATGCAGTAGAGGAAGCGGTCACGCCAGTGCATGAAGGGCTGCGAGTTGACGTTCTCGTCGTCCTTGGTGAAGTCGAGACCACCGGTCAGGCCTTCGTAGACGACGCGGCCGTAGTTCTTGCCCGAGAGGCCGAGCTTCGGCTTGATCGTCGCGCCGAGCAGCGGACGGCCGAACTTCTCGAGGCGCTCACGCTCGACGACGATGCCGGTCGGCGGACCCTTGAAGGTCTTCACGTAGGCCGGCGGGAAGTACATGTCCTCGAGGCGGGCGGCCTTCAGCGGCTTGAACGAGAAGACGTTGCCGATGATCGAGGCGGTCAGGTTGACGATCGAGCCTTCCTCGAAGAGCACGAGGTCGTAGGCGACGTAGCAGAAGTACTGGCCCGGCTGACCCGGAACCGGCTCGACCTTGTAGGCCTTGGCGCGGTAGCTGTCGCAGGCGGTGAGGAGGTCGGTCCACACCACCGTCCAGGTGGCGGTGGAGCTCTCACCGGCGACCGCCGCGGCGGCCTCGATCGGGTCGACACCCTCCTGCGGGGTGATGCGGAACACGGCCAGAAGGTCGGTGGCCTTCGGCACGTAGTCGCCGTCCCAGTAGCCCATCTGGGCATACTTCAGGACGCCGGCGGAATACCGCTTCTTGGGGTCGAGCTTGGTCTTTTCCTGAACGGTCATCGGGGCGCTCCCTCGTTGTCGTTTCGTGGTGGGCGCAGACTGCCCTCGACCGCAGATTAAAGAAATTTGTATTTTCTTACACGTCTATTCAGTTATTCTGAAGTCCATGAAAAACGTCACGCTGAAGCAATTGCGGCTCGTCCGCGCCGCCCACGAAAAGGGATCCTTCGCCGCCGCGGCGGAGGCCACGCACGTCACGCCGCCGGCCGTAACCATGCAGATCAAGGCCTTGGAGGAGGATATCGGCCTGCCGCTGTTCGAACGCGACGGACCGCGCCTGGTGCCGACCGCCGCCGGGCAGGAGCTGATCGACGCGGCGCGACGGATCGACGCGGTCCTGACCGACGCCCGTGAGAGCCTCGATGTGATGCGGCGCATCGACGGTGGCCGCGTCACCGTCGGCGTGGTGTCGACGGCGAAGTACTTCGCCCCCGGCATGCTCGCCGCCTTCATGCGCCTCCACCCCAAGGTCGAGCTCAACCTCGTGGTCGGCAACCGGTCGGAGGTGTTGAATCGCTTCCTCGCCGGCGACGTCGATCTGGCGATCATGGGCCGGCCGCCGGAGGACGCACCGGTGGAATCGATCACCATCGGCGCGCACCCGCACGTGATCGTCGCCGCGGTCGACGATCCGCTGGTGCAGGAAGCCGAGGTGGAACCACATCGGCTCGCCGACCGGGTGTTCCTGGTGCGCGAGCCGGGGTCGGGAACGCGGACGCTGATGGAGCGCTTTCTCCACAAGGTCGGGATCCACCCGAAGATCGGCATGGAGATCGGCTCCAACGAGACGATCAAACAGGCGGTGATCGCCGGTCTCGGCCTCACCTTCATCTCCGCCCACACGGTGGCCGCCGAGATCGAGGATCGCCGCCTCGCGGTGGTTCACGTCGCCGGTCTGCCGCTGTGGCGACGTTGGTACGTGGTGCGGCTCACCCGTAAGCGGCCGATGCCGGCGGCGCTGCTGCTGCACGACTTCATCACCAGCCGCGGCGAGAGCTTCCTCCCGCGCGCCCCAGGCGTGCCGGAACGGCCGGACGGCGAGTGAGGGGACACCCCACTCCTTCCTGTGGAGACCGCCTCCGCCCGGCTCGCCCTCCCCGACCCGCGTGTTAGGGTCGCGGCCCTTCTGGAGTGATGCGAATCGGGTGGGCATGAAGGTCGGAATCGATCTCGGCACGACATCGACGGGCGAGGCCGCGAGCCTCGATCTCGAGGAACTGCTCTCCACCCGCCTGCTCGTTCAGGGCAACTCGGGCTCGGGCAAGTCCCATCTGCTCCGGCGCCTGCTCGAGCAATCGGCGCCGCACGTCCAGCAGGCGATCATCGATCCGGAGGGCGACTTCGTCACCCTCGCCGAGGCCTATGGCCACGTCGTCGTCGACGCCGAGCGCAGCCCCGCCGAACTCGCCCGCATCGCCGGCCGCATCCGCCGCCACCGCGCCTCCGTCGTCCTCGATCTCGAGGGCCTCGACGCCGAGGATCAGATGCGCGCCGCCGCCGCCTTCCTCGACGGGCTCTTCGACGCCGAGCGCGAGAGCTGGTACCCGATGCTGATCGCCGTCGACGAGGCGCAGCTCTTCGCCCCGGCGATCGCCGGCGAGGTGTCGGACGAGGCGCGCAAGGCGTCGCTCGGCGCGATGACCAACCTGATGTGCCGCGGCCGCAAGCGCGGCCTCGCCGGCCTCATCGCCACCCAGCGGCTGGCCAAGCTCGCCAAGAACGTCGCGGCGGAAGCCTCCAACTTCCTGATGGGTCGCACCTTCCTCGACATCGACATGGCCCGCGCCGCCGACCTCCTCGGCATGGAGCGGCGGCAGGCCGAGGCCTTCCGCGATCTCGTCCCCGGCCAGTTCGTGGCCCTCGGCCCCGCCCTGTCGCGTCGTCCGGTGCCGATCCGCATCGGCACGGTCGAGACCTCCGGCCGCTCCGGCCGGCCGGCGCTGATGCCTCTGCCGGAAGTGGCGCGCGACGAGATGGCCGATCTGATCTTCGCCCCCTCGCCGGTCACGGAGGCGCCGGTGCGCGTCGCGCCGCCGCCGCGTGCGCCGAAGATCGGCACGGCGGAACTCCTCGCCCAGGTCGCCGCCGCCCGGCCCTCGAGCGAACCGCCGCCGGTCGACGAGGCCGATCGCCCGCCGCCCGAAGAGATCGAGAAGGCGCTCGACGAGATCGTCGCCGAGATCCTCTCCGACCCGGAGGCGGCGTTCCGCCCGCTTCCCGTTCTCTTCCAGGACTTCCAGTTCCATTGCCGGCTGCGCCGTCTCGGCGAGGTGGCGCAGGACATGTCGCTGTTCCGTCGGCGGCTGGCGCTCGCCCGCGCCGGCGTCGGCACCGAGGGCGGCGACGACGACTGGAGCCGGGTGATCGCGCTCGCCGAGAGCCTGCCGGAGGAGATGCAGGGCGTCTTCCTGATGGTGGCGCGGGCGGCGCGCGAGGAGGCCCCCTGCCCCTCCGATGCGGTGCTCGCCCAGGCCTACGGCAGCCATTCGCCGTCGCGCGGCCGCTGGCTCCTCTCCTATATGGCCGAGCGCGGGCTGATCGTCTGCGAGACCGATTTCCGCGGCAACCGCATCGTCGCCGTCGCCGGCGTCGGCTGGCGGACGAGACCGGCCGGCGGCCAGCCCTCCCTGCGCACCGGCCGCGCCCGCTCGGCCGCGGCCACCAGCCGTGCGGTGACCGAAGCGCTGCGCCGATCGGTCGACTGAGAGCGGCGTTCGCGACGTCTCGACGAAGACGACGGATGCCCGATCACACCATCGCTCTTTTGCTCGCCCGTCGCGTGGCCCATCATCGATGCGCCCTCTCCGGAGATCGCCCGATGACGTCGACCGCCGCTTTCGTCCGCTCCGCCTTCGTCTGCGCCGCCGTCCTCCTCGCCACCCCGGTCGCCCCGGCGTCCGCGGCGGGCATCACCGTCCAGGGACTCTCGGTCGGCGGCACCCGAGCGGCGCTGCTCCTGCCGGCGCGACCCGAGGGAGCGATCATCCTGCTCGCCGGCGGCGACGGAAGCCTCGGCATCGGCGCCGACGGCTCGATCGCCCGCCCCGCCAATCAGGTGGTGCGCACCCGCGAGGCCTATGCGGCGCGCGGCTTCGCGGTGCTGGTGCCGGACGGCGACGTCGATCTCGCTGCCGCCGTCACCGCCATGGGCAAGTACGGCAAGGTCTCCGTGGTCGCCACCAGCCGCGGCACGCTGCGCGCGGCGCGCGGCATCGCCGGTGGCGCGCGGCCGGCGCGGCTGGTGCTGACCTCCGGGTTCCTGACCGACGCCTCCGGCGACGCCGAAAACGTCGCGAACATCCTCGGATCGGCCGCGGCGCTGCCGCCGACCCTCGTCGTCCACCATCGCCGCGACGGCTGCCGCCGCACCCTGCCGGCCGGGGTCGAGCCGTTCCTCGCCTGGGCGCAGGGACGCGCCCGGGTGACCTGGCTCGACGGCGGCATCACCGAAGGCGCCGCCTGCCGGGCCCGCGCCCATCACGGCTTCAACGGGATCGACGGACAGGTGGTCTCGGCGGTCGCCGGCTTCGCGGCGCGGTGAAACCGGTCACAGCCGCGTCGCGGCGAGAGCGAAGTTGAGCGCCAGCGAGAAGCCGATGCCGAGCGCCATGCCGGTCGAAAGAAACATCACCGCGGCATGACGGCGTTCGCGTCGCAGCATGTCGAGCAGACCGGTATCGAGAACCGAGCCCCCCTCGACATGGTCGGCGACGCTGCGCGAAAGCCCTGCGTTCATGGTGCCCTCGTTCCGTGGCATTGCGGGACCCGGTGTGCCCCGCGCCGGTCGAATCTCCTCGACCACCATGAAATTCTGCGCCCTTTCACCTGACGAACCGCTGACGCGGGCCGCGGCCGCCCCCATATCGGAAGAAGGCCGGCGCCGTTCGGCGTCGGAACGGTCAAAGGACGACGAACGAATAGATGAGACCTTCGCGCACTCAGATCCTGATCTACGCCCTGATCCTCGCCACCATCTTCGCCCAGATGGGCAAGGAGCTGTGGGAGACCTGGGGGCGGTGAGGCGGACGAGTTGAAGGCCGGCGGCGTCCCCGCCGTCGATCGGTACTTCACCTCGAACGGGTCTCGTCGGACGTCGGTCGACCCGATCGCCGTCGCCGTGAAGCGGCTCTGGCGGGCTCCCTGTCTTCCTACTGCCCGGCTGGGCCTCTCCGGGGGGTGTTCGCGGTCACGGCGGGCCGGCTGCCGAAGACCGTTCGACGAGCGCGGCCGGCGAAGCGCCGCCGTCAGCGTCCGCGCAAGAAGGCGTTCGCCAGCGGCGAAGCGGCCGCGGTCACCGTCTCGCGCAGTTGCTCCAGATGCCGAAGCCGCGCCGGCGACCCGTCTTCCAGGATCGGCGCGCCGGTTGGAAACACCCGGTCCCGCGTCAGCCGCTTGTAGTCGTTGACGGCACGTAGCGCCGGCAGCCTGTCCTCGCCGAGGCGCGGGAAGAACACCAGATTGATCAGCCGCCGGCGCTCGCCACCGCCGAACGAGGCATGGGTGACGAGATGGTCGAGGAGGATCGCGTCGCCCGGCCGCGTCCGGATCGCCACTGCCGGCAGGTCGCGATCGTCCATCCCCCAGGTCTGCGACGGATGGACGAGCCGGCCGGCCGCGTCGTCGACGGTCGCCTCGTGCACCTCGCGCGCGAAGATGTCGTCGCGCCTGTGGCTGCCCGGCACGACGCGGAGCGCGCCCGTATCGGCGTCGAGCGGATCGAGATGGATCAGCATCTGGATCCAGCCGGCGGTCGACCTTTCACCGGACCAGGGCGAATCGCAGTGCCACGGCGTGTCGCCGGCGCAGAGGTTGAGGTCGCTGTTCCAATACTGGAAATCGTCCCCGAGAAGTGCCGCGAGGAGCTCCGTGACACTCGCGTCGTCGAGCAGCAGGCGGCAGAGATCGGCGTCGCCGTTGAGACCCGGCGACACGGTGAAGCGGTGCTCGCCGGCGTAGGCCCCGCCGCCGTGAGCGGCGATCACCCGTTCGAAGGCGGTATCGATCGCGCCGATCGTCTCGGCGAAGATCCCCGAGAGATGCAGGTAGCCGAAGGTCTCGAAGAACCTCAGGCGGGCGGGCGTCGCGCCGAACGCGGTCATCGGAGTGTCCTCTCTTCGAATCGGGACCACAGCAACATCGACGGGACCTCGTCGGGATCGCGCAGGCGCAGCAGTTGATGGCCGATGCCGGCGAGACCGGTGAAGAGACCGGGCGCATGATCACCGGCGGCGAGACCGGGGAAACGGTAGTCGCCGGCGAGCCGTGCCCGCCGCACCACGCGGGCGGCGGTTCGCCGCGCCCGGTCCACGAGGTCCTCTCGCCCGCGCACGCGAGCCGCGAGGAGCAGCGTGTCGATCCGCCCCATGGTGCCGCAACAGGCATGGTCGAGCCCGGCGGCACCGCAGGCGCAGGTGGTCTCGATCGCCGCATCGACCTCGGCACAGACCATCGGGTCGGCGAGGAGGGACGGCGTGGCGAGGCGGGCGAGCGCGATCCCCGGCGCCCCGTGGCACCAACCGGTGGCGAAGGCCGGCGCATCGTCGCGTCCGACCCCGTCGCGCAGATCGGGCCAGTTGCCGAGATCCGGTCGATAGTGCCGGCTCTCGAAGGCGATGCCTTCTTCCGCCGCGACGCGGAACGCCGCCTCGCCGCTCACCTCGGCGAGCCGCGACAACGCATGGGCGATGCCGGCGGCACCGTGCGAGAAGCCGGTCAACGCCCGCCGCGTGTGGCCGCGCCAACCGCGAGGGCCGTCGTGGACGGACTCGCGGTGGGTGAGGAGGTGGCGGCCGCAGGCGATGGCCCGCTCCAGCGCGCGGCCGTCGCCGACCTGCGCCTCCGCCGCCAGCAGTCCGAGCACCGCTCCGGCCGATCCGCTCATCACGTCGAGGCCGCGGTCCTCGGCGATGCGCGCATCGTCGATCAGTACCGCGGCGACCGCGACCTCTCGGCCGAGAGCCGGGTCGTCGAGGATCTCGGCGATGCGAGCGAGACCGAAGAGGATCGAGCCGAAGCCCAATCCGCCGCCGATCGCCCCGTCGGCGACGAGCGTCGCCGCCTCGGCCGGATCGGCGATCCGTCGCCGAACCCGCGCCACGGCGGCCGCCGCCCGATCCGCCCAGGCGTCCTCGCCGGTGGCGCGCGCCAGCGTCGCGAAGAACAGCGCGATGCCGACGCTGCCGGCGTGGAGGGCATCGTCGAGCGGCGCCAGCTGTTGCCGGCCGGTACCTTCGATCTCACGCAGGCCGAGCCAGTGGCGGTGACCGTCGCGATCGATATGGGCGAGCGCTTCGATCCGGTCGGCGATGCGACGGGCTTCGTCGAGCAACTCGTCGCGGTCGAGCGGCATCTCGGTCGGATCGTCGTCGTCCGTCGCCGGGGCGAGCGACGCCGGGTCGACCGAGCCGGCGGCCCGGGCCGCGAACGGCCCGCGGCGGGTCGCGGCCTGGAGGACCCGATCGGCCTGGTCGAGCGCCTCGAGCCGATCGATCGCTGTTTCCAGCCCGGAGCGCGGGAAGAACCCGGCGACGGACGCGCCACCGTCGATGGGCAGGTCGTGCCCATCGGCGGGAACCAGGAACACCGGCACGTCGAGCCGCTCCAGCGCCGCCCGCTCGTGGGCGACCGTCGGCCACAGGTCCGGGGGTTCCGGACCGTCGAGATGTGCGCGGGCGACACCGTCGAGGACGAGCGAAGTCGCGAGCCCGTCGGCGAGGGCCGCCGGCGAGCGCGATCGCTCGAGCAGCGCCGCATAGACCGCCGTCGGCCGGTAGATGAAGCGCACCTCGACGTGGGCGAAGCCGGCGATCGGCCCGCCGGGGCCGAGGAGTTCGTCACGATGATCCGCGAGCACATGGTGGGCGCGGTCGAACCCGTTCGCCATCGCCGCACCGCGCGCGTGCGCCGAGAGCCCCGAGACCGGTTCCGGCCGGCTGGTCTCGGCGTAGACGTGAGCCTCGGGGCGGCGATGGATGGCGTCGCTGCCGAGACCACCCCAACCGCGTTCGCTGAACGCCGACTGTCCTTCGCCGCCGCCGCCGAGTGCGGTGATGTCGGTGACGATGCGGTTCTCGGCGTCGACCATCCAGCGCGGCAACAGCCCGGTGCGCACCACCGAGCGGTCGAAGGCGGCCCGACGCACCCAGCCGAAGACCGGATCGCTCGCCGCCGGTTCCGGATGCATCACCGTCTCGCCGTCGACGAAGACCGGATCGCGGCCGGCGGCGATCAGGTTCTCCCGATGGCAGTCGTTGACCCCGAGGAGATGGAGGACGGCGAGGAGGACGCCGGCGTTCTCGTAGAATCGCGTCTCGTCCTTCGCGTCGCGACAGGGCGCGGCCGTGACGTGTTCGACCCAACCGTGGCTGCCGCGATCGAGACAGGCGAGGACGCGCGGCGGAGATGTCGGCAGGCGTCCGCCGAGCCATGCGAGGATACGAAACAACGCCGCCTCGGAGGCGAGCGGCTTCGGCTTCAGGACGACCGCCCCGCCGCCTTCGAACTCGAGGATCGCCACCCGACGGCCGCCGCGGTGCGGGTCGGAGAGCCCAGCTCGAGCCGCCACCACCCGCCGCGACGCCGTCGCCACGGGGAATGTCGCGACGAGTGCGTCGGCATCGGCGGCCAGTCGCTCGTGGACCTCGGCGGTCGCTTCGATCCAATCCTCGACCACCGTCGCGACGAGGCGCGCCGCCACCGGATGGGCCTCGAAGAAGGCGAGGAGACCCTCGCCGCGCAATCCGGTGACGAAGGTGTCGTAACGGGTGCGTCCCACCGCTGCCGCGCCGAGGAACCGCCCGCGCAGCACCACATCGCGCGGCCGCACCGTGTCGAAGGCAGCGAGCAGAGCCTCGCCGGTGATCTCGCAGAGACGGACGAGGAGATCGCGCTCGAAGGCGGCGTGGGCGCGCGCCTCGACCGCGATGCGGGTGGAGGTCGGCGTGATCCGCGAGCGGCCGAGCCGATCGACCAACCGTCGCCGCGCCCGCGCGATCAGCGGTAGCCACACCTCCTCGAAGGGCAATGGCTTCGCCGCGTCGCGGGCGGCATCGGCGGGTGTCGCCAGGATCGCGGCGACGAGATCCGCATGCGGACCGTCCGGCTCCGCCGGCAGCGGATCGGGCTCGGCCCCGATCAGAATGGCGAAGAGAGCCGGCCAGCCGACGGACGGATCGACCGGCGGGGCGTGGTTGGCGATCACCCGCTCGAGCGCGGCGGCGTCGATCCCGTCCCAGGCGAGGCGGCGATCGAGGAACACCGCATCTTCGGCGGCGAGCGCCGCGAGCCAGGAGGCGCGGACGGCGGCGAGTCGTTCGGGGGCGACCGCGACCGGCGGCGCCACACAGACCGCCAGCCGCTCGGCGAGCGATCGGGCGTCGGCGGCGATGGCGGCGATGCGGGTGGCGTAGTCGTCCATGGGGGCTCCGACGGTGCTCGGGAGAGGCTGGAACGAGACCCTGATCGCTACGGCGCCTCCTGTCTGTTCCCCGCGGAACCGACGGCGGCCGATGTCTCCACCTCCGGCATCTCGACCGGTTCGTGGGTCGCGACCTCGCCGCCGATGCCACGCAGTTCGACCGTCCCGGTCCGGCGCAGGAGGCCCGGCGGGCAGAGCGCCGCGGTTCCGGGCCCGATGCAGATCCGCGTGCCGAGTTGCTTGTTGGTCGCCTCCAGCCGCGCGGCGGCGTTCACCGCGTCGCCGTGGGCGGTGTAGTCGAGTTTCGAGCCGAGGCCGATCTCGCCGACGATCGCCTCGCCGGTCTCGATGCCGATGCGGGTGAGGCCGAAGCCGAGAGCGCGCGGCCCCGGTTCGCGCCGTGCCGTCTCGCTCCAGCGCACCAGTTCGACCGCGCAGCGAACCGCCGCCTCGGCATGGCCGGGCTGGTCGAGCGGCGCGTTGAAGAAGGCGTGCACGGCGTCACCGACGAATTTGTCGATCATGCCGCCGTTGGCGACGATGATCCGCGTCATCCCCTCGAAATAGGCGTCGAGCGCCGCGACCAGCGCCTCCGGCTCGGCTCGGCGGGTCATGGCGGTGAAGTCGGCGACGTCGGTGAAGAGCGCGGTGACGATCCGCCGCTCGCCGGAGAGCCGCAGCAGCGACGGGTCGCGGACGATGAGGTCGACCACCTGCGGCGCCAGATGCTGCTCGAAGCGCCGACGGATGCGGCGGGCGTCGCGCCTCTGACGCGAGAACGAGACGATCGCCGCGACGCCGTGGCCGACGAGGAGCGCGGCGATCGGAACCACCGGATCGATCAGCAGGTCGGCGCCGACCGCAGCGATCACCGTGGCGAGAAAGGCGAGCGCCACGCCGGCGGCGAGGAGCGTTCCCAGGATCGGCGTCGCCCAGGCCCCGGCGGCGATCGCCGGCGCCGCGACGAGTGTGGCGACGGCACCCGAGGAGGCGGCGCCGCCGAGCCGATGCGGGGTCCGACCGGCGAGGATCTGGCGGGCCGCCGCCGCCTGGATCTCGACCGATGCGGCGAGCGGCCGACCGGCCACCGGACGCAGGCCGCCGAGTTCGGGCGCCGAGCCGCCGAGAAAGACGATCGCGCCCTTCAACGCTTCGGTCGAAGTGCCGCCGGTCAGGAGATCCGCCGCCGAGAGGATCGTCGGCCGGCGCGCTTCGTCGACCGGCACGAGCCGCAGCAATCCGTCGCGACCCAGGGCCCCGCCGGTCGATGCGGCGGAGAACGTGCCCCGGCCGTGATCGATTTCGAGATGATCGGCCTTCGCCGCCACCCGCACCGCCTCCAACGCCAGTCCCGGCCGCTCCTCGCCGGCCACCGTGACGAACAGCGGCACGCGCCGCACCACGCCGTCGACGTCGCCGGGAAGCACCGTCGCGCCGAGTCCCGCCGCCGGTTTCGACAATGCGACGATCGGCGTCTCGGCGCCGGCCGCCGTCCACATCCTCGTCGCCGCGGCCCGTCCTCGGACCAGCAGGGCACCTCCCGGCGGCGGCGGACCGGCGGTCGACGAGAGCGCGAAACCGAGCACCACCGGCACACGAGCGAGAGCCTTCGCGAGCCGCGGATCGTCGTCGTCGAGGCCGCGCGCCAGATCGGCGAGATCGGTTCGGCCGGTCTCGTCGGCGAGGCGGCGGGCGAGGGCTGCCGGTGATCGACCGTCGGCCTCGGAGAAGACCACGTCGATCGCCACGGCCGAAGCCCCCGCGGCGGCGATCGTCTCGACGAGATCGGCGATCACCCGGCGCCGCCACGGCCACGGCCCGACCAGATCGAGCGCTTCGGTATCGATGTCGACGACCACGATCGGCGGCATCGCGGCACCGTTCCGGTCGGTCTCGCCGACCGAGCCGAGGACCGCATCGAAGGCGCGTTCCACCGCGATCGTGGTCGTGCGCGGCAGCGCGAAGAGCAGCGCCGCCACGACGAGAACGGCGGCCGCGGATCCGGCGAGGATGGCGTCGCGGCCGAGCGGCCGCCGCTCAGCCATCGTCGACGCCGGCGATCCCGGCGAGCAGCACCGGATCGCAGAAGATTCGGTCGGCGGTGCGCCGGATCGCCCCGCCGGCCTCGAGTGCACCGAGCGCCAGATTGGTCTTGGGTCGCGACGAACCGATCAGCCGCGCCAGATCGCTCTGCGAATAACCGAGCTCGAGCGCCGGCCGCCGCCCGCCGTCGCCGGTTCGTCCGCCCAGCGCCTCGAGCAGGAAGCGGGCGAGCCGAACCTCGATCGGATGCAGCGCGATCCCCTCCAACTGGTCGGTGGTGGCGCGCAACCGGCCGCAGAGCAGCCGCACCGTGGCCCGCGCGAGATCGGGATGGCGGGTGATCAGCCGATCGAGATCGGCGGCGGCGACCGCATGGGCGACGACCGAGGTGATCGCGGTGGCGTCGGCCGACCGCACACCGCCGTCGAGCGCCGCGATCTCGCCGACGAGGGCGCCGGGCTCGGCGATGCGGACGTTGAGTTCGCGCCCCGCCGCCGTGGTCAGGGTCATCCGCACCCGGCCTTCTGCGACGACGTAGGCGTGGGTGCCGCGATCGCCGTGGACGAAGATCGTCTGTCCTTTGTCGAAGTACACCTCGTGGAAGTGGCCGGCGCAGTCCTGCCGCACCTCCGGCGTCAACCGACCGAAGAGGTCGGTCGCCTCCAGGAGCTTCTCCACCGCCTGCGGACCGGACATCGCCTTCTCCCTCCGAGGTCCCGTCACCGCCTCATTCGACCTGGGCGAGCGCCTCGGCGAGCCGCGCCGGAGCCCAGGTCTTCACCGGGCTCGGCGGATCGCCGGGACGGGCGATGTCGGTCCCCTGTCCCTCGTGCAGGTCGACGGAGACCCCCGCCGCCTCGACGACGACGTGGCCGCGCAACACCGCGACGCCGAAGACGCCGCGGCTCGGTCCGGCGAAGAATTTCGTGCCTCTGACCGCGATACGGCCGAAGGAACTCTCGATCTCGAGCGAGCGCGCTCGGCTCTCGGGCGCCTTGTCGACGACCAGCGCCCCCTGTTGCAGGTCGACGGTGGAACCGGTGGCGGCGATACGCGCGAGCTTCACCCGCCCCTTTTCGCCGAGACGCAAGGTCGTGTCGGCGCCGAGGCGGATCTCCAACCGCGACCGTTCCGCCGTCGCCACCGTGTCCTCGAGAAACACCGCCGCGTCGGGCGCCAGCGCTCGCCGATCGGAGCGGGCGAAGGCCGATGCCTCACCGGTCAAGGAAACCACCGCGCCGGCCGGATCCGCCGCCGAGGCGGCGGATGGAAGGGCGGCGACGATCCCACCCGCGACCATCAGGGTCGTGATCAGACGTCTGCCGTTCGATGTGCGCTTCGCCTCGTTCGCCATGACGATCGCTCCTCCCCGTGATGACCGCGCCACGACCCGCCGGGCCGACGATAGTGCGGTCGCTGGCATCTCACAACGCATCCCGCCGGCCGGCCGCGGCCAACGTGTCGATGAAGCGGCGGAACCGCAGCCCGGCGACGTCGATGCCATCGAGCACCATGTCGTCGAGTTCGTTCTCCGCCTCGCCGTCGGGCGACCGCCCGCGCGACGTCGCCTCGCGCAGGCGGTCGGCGAGATAGAGCGCCAGCGCTCGGTAGAAGCGCGCCCCGAAACCGGTGTCGGCGGCGAGCCGTGCGGCCATGGTCGCCTTGGCGATGGCGAAGACCACCGTCGGCTCGCTCGCCCGTACCGTCGCCGAGGGCGGGGCACTGTCGACGAAGCTCATCTCGCCGATGATCTCGCCGGCACCGCGTCGCGCCACCACGCCGACGCCGGCGACCTCGACGCCGACCTCGCCCTGCAGAACGATGAAGAGATCGGCGACCGGCCGCCCCTGTTCGACCAACACGGTGCCGGGCGCCAGGCTGCGCGTCGCACCCATGGTGGCCAGCCAGGCGACGTCGCCGTCGTCGAAGCCGGCGAAGATGAAGAGCACGTTGCGCATCGAACCTCCTTCGCGTCCGGCCGACCGGTGGTCCACCGAACGCGTCACAACAGTTGGCGACGGGCGAGCGCCGCGAAGGCGCCCCCCTGCGACATGAGCTCGTCGTAGCTCCCCGCCTCGACCACACGGCCCCGGTCCAGCACGAAGATGCGGTCGGCGGCGACGACCGTGCTCAGACGATGGGCGATGACGATGCGGGTGACGGCGGTGCGGGCGAGCGTCTCGGTGACCACCGCCTGGGTCTGGTTGTCGAGGGCGCTGGTCGCCTCGTCGAAGAACAGGATCCGCGGTCGCCGAACCAGGGCTCGGGCGATCAGGATGCGCTGGCACTGGCCGCCGGAGAGCGTTCCGCCGCCGTCCGACACCACCGTGTGCATGCCCATCGGCATGTCGCGGATGTCGCGATCGACGCCGGCGCGCGCCGCCGCCTCCCAGGCGTCCTCCAGCCCGAGGCCGGCGTCGCCGCAGATGTTGTCGAAGATCGAGCCGCTCGACAGGCGCCCGGACTGCAACACCGTGCCGATCTGCCGCCGCACCGCCGCCATGTCGAGGCGCTTCGCCGAACGTCCGTCGAACAGCACGTCGCCGACCTCGGGGCGATCGAAGCCGAGGATCATCCGGCCGATGGTCGACTTGCCGCTGCCCGAGGGGCCGACCAACGCGACGAAGCGGCCCGCCTCGATGGTGAGGTCGAGATCGTCGAGGACGAAGGGGCCGTCGACGGCGTAGCGGAAGCGGACGCGCTTCAGTTCGATCCGTCCGGCGAGGTCGCCGGGCACTTCGGCTTCCGCGGCGCGCTCGACCGCGGCCGTGAGGATCGGTCGCGCCCGCTCCACCAGAGGCACGATGTCGAGCGTCCCGACCGCGGCGAGCGTCGCGGCGGTGAGCGACCCCATCACCTGGGCGAAGGCGGTGGCGAAGACGACGAAGTCGGCGGCCGATGGTGCCGTGGTGATCCCTGTCGCCGCGCCGAAGCCGATCGCCGCGTAGAGCGCCGCGCTCGCCAACGTCGGCAACATCGTCGCCGCGACCTGCAGACGTCCGCCCCATCGGCGAGCCTGGGACGACGGCTTCCGCCTCTCGGCGAAGGCATCGGCCCAGCGCGCCATCGCCCGCGGTTCCGCCGCCGCGGCGCGCAGCTTGGAGATGCCCAGGATCAGTTGCAGGACGAAACCGTCGAGCCGCCCCTGCAGCCGCCGCACGTCGCGCTCGCGATGGAGCTGCTCCCGAGCGAGCAGCGCCAGCACGATGCAGACGAGGGCCGTCACCACCACGGCGAAGGCGGCCAGACGGGCGTCGAGCACCAGAAGCGGGATCAGGCTGACGAGACCGAAGGCCCCGCCGAGCACCACCGACAACACCGCTCCGGAGAGGCGGGCGTTGGCCTCCTCGATGCCGAGCACCCGATCGGTCAGATCGCCGATCGTGTGGGCGCGGTGGACGGCGAGCGGCAGGGCGAGGAGCCTCACCATCAGCGCCGACTGGGCGCGCAACGCGAAACGTCCCTGCAGCCGCATCACCGCGAGGCTCTTGAACAGCTCGAAGACCACCGCGGTGATCGCCACGGCGGCGAGAGCCCCGATCACCGGGACGAGGGCCGAGCTGCGGCCGTCCGGGATCAACCGATCGACGACGTGATGCGAGCCGAAGGGCAGCGCGAGGCCGGCGGCGGCGACCATCGCGAAGCCGATGCCGGCACGAAGTCGATCGGCGTCCGCGCCGATCGACCCGAAACGCAGCAGCCTCGTGAAACTGCTCGGCCCCTCTGGCAATGCCGCATGGAGTTCGTGAGCGTCGCGTTCGAACCCGGCGAAATCGCCGGGACGCGCCGGCCGTCTGCCGTCGCCGTCGACGAGGTCCCATCGCGTTCCGCACGGAATCAACCCGACGGGTCGGCCATCGGCGGCGCGGACCGCCACCAGCGGATGGGCGGGATTGTTCGCCGCCTCGCCGTCGAGGCGCACCCGCCGTCGCCCGAGACCGAGCCGTTCGACGACACGAACGAGACGAGCGGTCGGATCGCCCGAACCGCTCGCGGCGATCTCGGCCGCACTCGCGCCGGGATCGACGCCGAGTGCGGCGAGCACCGCCCCGACGGAGCGGGTGAAATCGTCACCGTCGCCGATCGGTCGCAGGCGCGGATCGATCGTCCCGGCGAGGGGGGTGAGCGAACCGTCGAGCATCCGCCGATCGCGCTCGGCCGTGGTCACGGCAACGGCGCGATCGGCTTCCCGCTCACGTGCGCCGGCCTCGGCCAACGCCGCCAGACAGGTCTCTTCGAGCGCGCCGCGTTCGCCGTCGGCCCGCCCGTCGCTCGCCGAGCCCCGCAGCCGCACGGCATCGCCCGCCCGCAACCACGATCCCCCCACGAGAAGGACCCGTTCACCCGGCCCGACCGCGCGACGATCGGCGACACGGACCTCGCCGGCGATCACGTCGACCACGAAGGAGCGATCCGGTTCGACGTGGACCACCGCACCGCCACCGACTTCGATCTCTCCGATCCGCAGCGGATCGGCGAGGCCCGGCGGCGGCGGCGGCAGGGCGGCGCCGACCAGCCGTTCGAGGAAGCCGGCGATCGCGGCGTCGCCGAGCGAGGTCTCCGCCACCGGCTCCCAGGCCGACCCGACCCCGCCGACGGCGATCAGAGCGATCGTCTCGGACCGGACCCGCGGACCGAGGAGCAGGTCGCCCGGTTCCGCCCGGAACAGGAACCGGCGGCGGCCGAAACCTTCGGCGCCCTCGACGGCGAAGACGTCCCAATTCCCGCGACGCACGAGGGCGGCGACGCCGGGCGCGAGGGAGAGCGGCCGGTGGCTGCCGCCCTCGCGCCATCCCGTCTCGATCGTCGTGGTGTCGCCGGTCATCGTCGCCTCCCGGTCACGTGGTCCGCACCAGGGCGGCATAGGCCCCGTCGCGTGCCAGGAGGTCGTCGTGGGTGCCGCGTTCGACGATGCGACCGCGATCGAGGACGACGATCTCGTCGCAATCGCGGATGGTGGAGAGGCGGTGGGCGATGATGATGCTGGTGCACCCCCGCCGCCGGAGCGCGTCGTCGATCGCCTTCTCGGTGGCGGTGTCGAGCGCCGCCGTGGCCTCGTCGAGGACCAGGATCGCCGGGTCTCCGGCGAGCGCCCGGGCGATCTCCAACCGCTGACGCTGGCCGCCGGAGAAATTGACGCCGCCCTCTTCGACCACCGCGTCGAGCTGTCCCGGCCGCGCTTCGATCTCGTCGAGGAGGGCGGCATCGGCGAGCGCCCGGACGAGGGCGGTCTCGGGCACGGCGGTGTTCCACAGGGTGAGATTGTCGCGCACCGTGCCGGCGAACAGGAACACCGACTGATCGACATGGGCGAGCGCCCGCGCGCGCCGCTCGGGGGCGATCTCCTCGAGGCGATCGTCGTCGAGCCGGATCTCGCCCGCCCACGGTCGATGGAGGCCGACGATCAGCCGGCCGATCGTCGACTTGCCGCTGCCCGAGCCGCCGACCAGCGCCACCCGCCGCCCGGGCGCCACGGTGAGATCGAACCCCTCGACCAGCGGCGGCGCCAGCCGGCCGTAGCCGAAGGTGAGGCCCCGTACCTCGACCG
>CALMYM010000189.1 GCA_937873675.1 uncultured Alphaproteobacteria bacterium
GGCGGCGGTGTCCTTCCAGCCGAGATAGTCCCAGTAGTCGACGGCGTAGGTGAGGGCGATCAGCGTGTCGTCGGTGGCGAGGCGGCCGAGGAGAGCGTCGGCGGGCGGGCACTTGCCGCAGCCCTGGCTGGTGAAGAGCTCGACGACGGCGCGCGGCCGGCTCTCGCCGGCGACGGCGGCCCCACTCGCGACCAGGACCGTTACGACGACGGCGGCACATGCGGCGGTGACCGCGATGACGAATGCGCCCGATTTCGTCGACACCTGTTTCGACCTCGTTGGGGTTGGTGAGCGGGCATCGGCGACGTCCGAGGGTGACGACGACGGTCCCGACCGCGGGCGGAGAATAGTCCCGTGGTCGGCTCTAGAACCAGTCACTTCGGGGTGAGAACCCGCGATATCGCAGAATTTCGGCCCGAACCGCGGACGTCACGGTCGGATCGGTCGATCGGCGCGGTCGATGCCGCCGCTTTCGCCGGTTTCCCCTCGAGGCGTCTTCCTGTAAGAGGCAGGCGAGAACCGGTCGCGCCGCAGGGTCGGCGCCTTCAGACGAGCGGACGGGAGCATGTCGACCAGCGTGAAGCGCCTCATCGGCCGGTCCCTGTCGCTCGATCGCGGCGGTCGGCGGGTGTTGCAGGATCTCTCCTTCGAGGCGGTGGCCGGCAGCGCGCTGGTCGTCACCGGCTCCAACGGTGCCGGCAAGTCGACGCTGCTGCGTCTGATCGCCGGACTGCTGCGGGCGGTTTCCGGTGAGATCACGGTCGACGGCGGCGATCCGGAATTGTCCATTCCGCAGCAGTGTCACTATTTCGGCCACATGGACGCGCTGAAGCCGCAGCTGTCGGTGGAAGAGAACCTCGGCTTCTGGCGCGCCTTCGCCGGTACGCCGGACGACACGGTGATCGAGGCGCTCGATCGGGTCGGGCTGGCGCGTCTGGCGACGCTGCCGGCGGCGTATCTGTCGGCCGGTCAGCGGCGGCGTCTCGCCTTCGCGCGGCTGCTCGTCACCAAACGGCCGATCTGGTTGCTCGACGAGCCGACGTCGGCGCTCGATGCGGCGTCGGAAGCGCGGCTGCTCGAGATCGTCGGGGAGCATCTCGCCGCCGGCGGTCTGGTGGTGGCGGCGACCCATCTCGCCCTGCCCTTCGAGCGCATGGACAGCCTGAGGCTCGGCCCCAGCGTGGTGGAGGCGGCATGAGCGCACTCTCCTCCCTCTTCGTGCGCGAGATGAAGCTCGCCACCCGGGTCGGCGGTGGTGCGCTGATGGGTGCGCTGTTCTTCCTGATCGTGGTGACGGTGGTCCCCTTCGGCGTCGGGCCGGATCTCAACCTCCTCGCTCGCATCGGCCCGGCGATCCTGTGGATCGGCGCCCTGCTCGCCACGCTCCTGTCGCTCGATCGCCTGTTCCAGGCGGATCGCGACGACGGCGGGCTCGATCTGATCCTGATGGGCGAGACGCCGCTCGAGCTGGTGGTGCTGGTGAAGTGCCTCGCCCATTGGACGGCGACCGGGCTGCCGCTGGTGATCGCCTCACCGGTGCTGGCGATCTTCATGAACATGGAGCCGGTGGCGATCGGCGCGACGACGTTGACTTTGGCGGTCGGCACGCCGGCGCTGACCTTCGTCGGCGCGATCGGCGCGGCGCTCACCGTCAGTCTGCGGCGCGGCGGGTTGCTGCTTGCCATCCTGGTGCTGCCGCTCACCGTGCCGGTGATGATCTTCGGCGTGTCGGCGGCGACGGCGGCGGTCCAGGAGCCGGTGCCGTTCGCGACGCCGTTCTCGATCCTCGCGGCGCTCGGACTGTTCTCGATGGTGCTCGGGCCGATCGCCGGGGCGGCGGCACTGCGTTTCGCCGGGGACTGAGGCGGCCGTGGTCACGCCGACTTGATCCGGCGCAAGGCGGCCGCGCCGAATACGCCTCATTGATGCCGCGCCGATCGGGCTCTAGAACGGGTCGCGACGGAAGAACGAGCGGAAACGGTGGGCCGGAAGGCCGCCGACGACGCCGGGACCCGAGACGGGGACCCAACGGGACGAGACGATGCGTCTGATCGATTACGCCAATCCCACACGTTTCCTCGGCCTGTCGGCGGCACTGTTGCCGTGGCTCGCCGCGGTGACGGCGATCACCTTCGCCGTCGGGCTCTACATGGTCTTCTTCGTCGCGCCGGCCGACTATCAGCAGGGCGAGACGGTGAAGATCATGTACATCCACGTGCCTTTCGCGTGGTTGTCGATGTTCTGCTACATGACCATGGCGGCTTCGGCCTTCGGTACCCTGGTGTGGCGTCATCCGCTAGCCGACGTCTCGGCCAAGTGCGCGGCGCCGATCGGTGCGGCCTTCACCTTCCTGGCGCTGGCCACCGGCTCGCTGTGGGGCAAGCCGATGTGGGGCACCTGGTGGGTGTGGGACGCCCGCCTCACCTCGGTGCTGGTGCTGTTCATCATGTATCTCGGCCTGATCGCGCTGCAGGAAACGATCGAGGACCCGGCGCGGGCCGCCAAGGCGAGCGCCATTCTCACCCTGGTCGGCGTGGTCAACATCCCGATCATCAAATTCTCGGTCGACTGGTGGAACACGCTGCATCAGCCGTCGTCGGTGTTCCGCATGGGTGGATCGACGATCGCGACGTCGATGCTGGTGCCGCTCCTGGTCATGGCGGTGGCCTTCACCCTGCTCTTCCTCGTCTTCCACCTCATGGCGATGCGCAACGAGATCCTCAGGCGCCGAATCCGCGCCATGCGCATGATCGAAGCGGCGGGAGCGGAATGACCATGTTCGGAAACCACGCCGGCTTCATCTTCGCCGCCTACGGCATCGCCATCCTGGTGATCGTGGTGCTGTTCGTCTGGATCGTCGTCGACGGTCGCAGTCAACGTCGGCAGCTCGCCGATCTCGAATCCCGCGGGGTGCGTCGCCGCTCCGAGCGCAGCGTCGACGGAGGAACGGCATGAACGACACGCCCGCCGAAACCGAAGCCGAAGCGACGGCCCGACCCGGCAACCGGCGCATTCTGGTGGCGCTGCCGGCGATCGTGTTCGCGGCGCTGGCCGGGCTCTTCCTCTATCAGTTGGAGAGCGGCCACGACCCGCACAAGTTGCCGTCGGCGCTGGTCGGCAAGCCGGTTCCCGATTTCGCCCTGCCGGCGCTCGACGGCATCTCGCGCGACGGCAAACCGGTGCCGGGTTTCGGCAGCAGCGAGTTGAAGACGCCGGGCAAGGTGACGGTGGTCAACGTCTTCGCGTCGTGGTGCGTGCCGTGCCGGCAGGAGCACCCGATCCTGTCGTTGATCGAGAAGGATCCGCGGGTTCGGCTCGTCGGGCTGAACTACAAGGACCAGCCGGAGAACGCCCGCCGCTTCCTCGCCACGCTGGGCAATCCCTATTCGGCGATCGGCGCCGACGAGAAGGGGCGAGTGGGGATCGACTGGGGTGTCTACGGCGTGCCGGAGACCTTCGTCGTCGATGCCACCGGCACCATCACCTACAAATTCGTCGGTCCGCTGTCGGAAACCTCGTTGAAACAGGTTCTCGCACCGGAAATCGACAAGGCGGCGGCGCGCGGCAAACCCGCCTCGTGAGGTGGGGCCGGCGCGTCGAAACACGCCGGCCGACCGTATTCGAAGCGATCAGTAGCAGACCCGCACGCGACGCCAGCGCCAGCGGGGGCCGTAGCTGGTCATCACCCGGACGCGACGGCGCTCGGTGTAGCATCCGTCACGACGCCAATGACGATGGCGACGCAGGCCGGGCGGCGGCGGGGCTCCGACGATCACACCCGAGCCGGGCAGGATGATCTGGGCTTCGGCGACGGCGAGGCCATCGGCGAAAAGCATGCCGGTGGCGAGAGCGAGAGCTGCGACGATCTTTTTCACGGGGTTCTCCTCTTATTGCGACGAGGTGCCTGCGATGGCGCCTCGGGCCGTGGATCCGAGGGTGATGGAGCCCACCTTCGTGCAGCCTGGCGGGTCGGGGATGAACCTCGTCTGAACCGGCTCGTCGTTTCACCGTCCGGTCTCGTAGACGACGAACGGCCGACCCCGAGGGGCCGGCCGCCGTGATTTTCGGTGATGCGGCGGCGGCCGATGGCCGCCTCGCCGCCGTCACGAGCAGTAGCGGACCTTGCGCCAGCGCAGACGCCAGCCGTGGTCGGTCAACACGCGGACACGCTTGCGGACGATGCGGCATTCCTCGTAGCCACCGTACAGGCCGTAGACGCCCGGCGGGAAGAGCAGGCCGGGTCCGTACCAACCGCGCGGGCGGTGATGCCGACCGGGACCGGGCCAACGGTGGCGCGGCGCGCCGACGAAACGGCCGGACGGGGGACGGTGCATTCCACCCATGCGGGGGCGTGCGGTCGGCATGCCGGCCATCGGCGGGCGGTGCATTCCCGGCTGAGCGGCGGCGGGGGTGCTGTCCACGACGGCGGTCAGGCCGGCGAATGCGACGACGGCGGCAAGCGCCATGAGCGTCTTCTTCCACATGAGGTCACCCTCCTTCGGCGAATTCAATCGATCTCTTCGAAGGCCGGGTCGACCTCCGTTCGCGAAATTCCATGATCGCACCGTACGACAGGGGCCGTGAACGATCCGTGAGGCCGGCGTTAATCGGCTGTTCACACCGGAAAGCCGCGGTGGGACCGGTTCACAACGCCTCGCCGCGCAACAGGCGCGGGATCGATCCACCGACGCCGGCGGCTTCGCCGATGAAGCGCGACTTGAGGGTGGCGAGGCGGTCGACGACACCGAGGCCGAAGTCGCGCAGCGCCCGAAGCGGGCCGAGATCGTTGGAAAACAGGCGATTGAGCACGTCGGTGACGATGCCCATCTCGACCGCGTCGAAGCGGCGCCAGCGCTGATAGCGCTCGAGTACGTCGATGCGGCCGGGATCGAGGCCGAGGCGGCGGGCCTCGACGATCACCTCGGCCAGCGCCGCGACGTCGCGGAAGCCCATGTTGAGGCCCTGGCCGGCGATCGGATGAATGCCGTGGGCGGCGTCGCCGACGAGGGCGAAGCGTGGCCGGACGAAATCGCGGGCGAGAGTCAGACCGAGCGGGAAGGCCTTGGGTTTCGCCAACACCTCCACCGCGCCGAGATGGCGGCCGAAGCGGCGTTCGAGTTCGAGGCCGAAGGTGAAATCGTCGCCCTTCACCAGACGGTCGGCGGCGGTGGACTTCTCGCTCCACACCAGGGACGACCGATGGCGACCGGCCGCGTCGTCGGTGAGCGGCAGGATGGCGAAGGGGCCGGAGGGCAGGAAATGCTCCTCGGCACGGCCGTCGTGCGGGCGCTCGTGGGCGACGGTGGTGACGATGCCCGACTGGCCGTAGTCCCAACGCACCACGCCGATCCCGGCGAGATCGCGGAGTTTCGAACGGACACCGTCGGCGGCGACGAGCAGGCCGGCGGAGAGCGTCGCGCCCGACCCGAGGCGGACGTCGACGCGGGTCTCGCCGACGTCGAAACCGGTCACCCGCTCCGGCATCATCACAGCGACACCGGCGGCGCGGGCGGCGTCGAGCAGGGCGGAGACCATCACCGCGTTCGGCACCATGTGGGCGAAGGGTTCACCGGTCGTGAGCGCCCCGTCGAAGGTCAGGAACACCGGCCGGACCACGTCGTCGAGACGCGAATCGGTGACGATCATGTCGACGATCGGCTGGGAATGCGGGGCGATCTCACCCCACACGCCGAGGCGTTCGAGCATGCGACGGGCGGCGGCGGCGATCGCCGAGGCGCGGGCGTCCGGACCGGCGGGCGGCGGGGGGGGGTCCAACACGGCCCCGGGGGGGCGCGGGGCGCCCTCCTTCAGCGCCAGCGCGAGCGAGGCCCCGACATGGCCGCCCCCGGCGACGACGACATCGAATTCGGACGACATGGGGCGCGATCCTCACTTTTCCGGTCCGCCGCGCGGCGATCGGTCGATCATCACTCATAAACCGGGTGCGCCGCGAAGGCCACCGACGGACGTTCGTCGACTTGACGCGGTCGCGGTCGTCGGCGCACGTTCGGAGAGAGACCTTCCCTATTCGTCCATCTCTTCTCGGGAATCGCCCATGTCCTCCGCCGTCGCCGGGCTGTTGCAGATCCTCGATCTCGAAACACTCGAGGTCGATCTCTTCCGCGGACGCAGTCCGCAGGTGGGCTGGCAGCGGGTGTTCGGCGGGCAGGTGATCTCGCAGGCGCTGGTGGCGGCGACGCGGACGGTGAAGGACCGGCCGGTGCATTCGCTGCACGGCTATTTCATGCGGCCGGGCGATCCGTCGGTGCCGATCATCTACGAGGTCGATCGGATCCGCGACGGCGGCAGCTTCACCACGCGGCGGGTGCGCGGCATCCAGCACGGCGCGGCGATCTTCTCGATGGAGGCGTCGTTCCACGTTCGCGAGGACGGGCTGGAGCATCAGATGCCGATGCCGGAGACGACCGCCCCGGATCTCTTGCCGGGCGAGGCCGAACTCAAGGCCAAGTTCCTGTCGAAGGCGCCACCGAACGTGCGGCACTACTGGGAGCGGGAGCGGCCGATCGAGATGCGGCCGGTCGATTTCGATCACTATCTCAGCCGCCATCGCCGTGAGGCGAACCAGCAGGTGTGGGTGCGGACCACCGGTGCGCTGCCCGACGATCCGGACATCCACGCCGCCGTCCTCGCCTATGCCTCGGATTTCACCCTGCTCGACACGGCGCTCTTCGCTCACGGTCGATCGGTGTTCGACCAGGACCTGCAACTCGCCAGCCTCGATCACGCGATGTGGTTCCACGCCCCCTTCCGGGTCGACGACTGGCTGCTCTACGCCCAGGACAGCCCCTATACCGGCGGTGCTCGCGGCTTCTGTCGCGGCTCGCTGTTCACGCCGGACGGACGGCTGGTGGTCTCCACCGCCCAGGAGGGCCTGATCCGTCGGGCACGGCCGAAGAGCTGATCCACCCACTCGAGCCGATTTCGTGGACTTCGGGTTCGTGACGTCGCCGCGACACGGTCGGCGCGGCGTCGTGCGCGCCGGCGCCTCATCGACCCGAACGTGGCGACGCGGTGACGGCGTGTGGCCGTGATTGCCTGTCTTTCGATCAGCTTCCAACTGCGGCAGGTCATCGCGAAGACGGCGAAAATCCGGCCCGGAACACGAGCTGCGCAAAACCGTGCACAAAAACGCGCCACAAATGACGGCAGAATCGGGACGTGGCCGACGAATCCCGGCAGAGCCGCTCACATTTTGTGCAGCGCCTGAATCGGAAACGATCAGACCGATTCGCCGAATCATCCGAAATCTCTTTGGTTTCAGATGTTTGCCGCAGTCGCGAGGGAGTTGGCACGAAGCTTGATTCCAAGAGGGCGGCGCCGACGGACCATGGGCCCGCCGTCACCATTCGTCAGTTCAGGGCCCACCATCGGGCGACAGGCAAACGGGAACCACCACATGAAGTTCGTGATGGCCATCATCAAGCCGTTCAAGCTGGACGAGGTGCGCGACGCCCTCACCGCGATCGGCGTCCAGGGTCTCACCGTGACCGAGGTGAAGGGCTACGGCCGCCAGAAGGGTCATACCGAGATCTACCGCGGCACCGAGTACGCGGTCAGCTTCCTGCCGAAGATCAAGATCGAGATCGCGGTCGGCACCGACCAGGTCGACAAGGTCGTCGCGGCGATCTCCTCGGCCGCCAAGACCGGTCAGATCGGCGACGGCAAGATCTTCGTCTACGGCATCGACCAGGCGGTTCGCATCCGTACCGGCGAAACCGATTCCGAAGCGCTCTGAGTTTCCAGGGGAGTCCTCCGCATGAATCTCGTACGTACCCTTCACCGGGGCGCCGATGCCGCCAAGACCGCCGCGCTCGCGGCGGCCCTGAGCGCCTTCGCCGCCATGCCCGCCCTCGCCCAGGACGCTGCCGCGGCCGCTGCCGCCGCTCCCAAGGTGGACAAGGGTGACACCACCTGGATGCTGATCTCCACGATCCTGGTCATCATGATGACCATTCCGGGTCTGGCGCTCTTCTACGGCGGCCTCGTCCGCGCCAAGAACGTGCTGTCGGTTCTGGTCCAGGTGTTCGCCGGCTTCTCGATGATCTCGATCCTCTGGGTCGTCTACGGCTACTCGCTCGCCTTCACCGGCGCCGGCAAGGCCGAAGAAGTCACCGCCCTGACGCCGTTCATCGGCACGCTCGACAAGATGTTCCTCTCGGGTGTGACCATCGAAAGCGTCGCCGAGACGTTCACCAAGGGCGTCTACATCCCCGAGCTCAGCTTCGTCATCTTCCAGCTGACCTTCGCCGCGATCACCCCGGCGCTGATCATCGGCGCCTTCGCCGAGCGCATCAAGTTCGCCGCGGTCATGATCTTCCTGGTGATCTGGTTCACCTTCTCCTACCTGCCGATGGCCCACATGGTCTGGTGGTGGGGCGGCCCGTCGGCGCCCGACGCTCCGTCGGGTCTGCTGTTCGGCTGGGGTGCTCTCGACTTCGCCGGCGGCACGGTCGTCCACATCAACGCCGGTGTCGCGGGTCTCGTCGGCGCCATCGTCCTCGGCCGTCGCGTCGGCTTCAACAAGGACAACATGGCTCCGCACAACCTGCCGATGACCATGATCGGCGCGTGCCTGCTGTGGGTCGGCTGGTTCGGCTTCAACGCCGGCTCCAACCTCGAGTCCAACGGCCTCACCGCCCAGGCGATCCTCAACACCACCGTCGCCACCGCCGCTGCGGCTCTGGCCTGGATGTTCGTCGAGTGGCTGACCCGTGGTCACGCCTCCGTGCTGGGCGCCGCCTCGGGTGCCGTCGCCGGCCTCGTCGCGATCACCCCGGCCGCCGGTCTCGCCGGTGCGGGCGGCGCCATCGTTCTCGGTGCGGTCGCCGGTGTGGTCTGCATGTGGGCCGTCGTGTCGCTGAAGCCGATGCTCGGCTACGACGACAGCCTCGACGTCTTCGGTGTCCACGGCGTCGGCGGCATCGTCGGTGCGCTGGGTACCGCCATCGTCGCGGCCCCGTCGCTGGGTGGCTTCGGTGTCGGCGAATACACCATCGCCGGTCAGCTCATGACCCAGGCCAAGGCCGTCCTCGTCTGCATCGTCTGGACGAGCGTCGTCTCCCTGGTCGCCCTCTACGTCATCAAGCTGCTCTTCGGCGTCCGCGTCTCCGAGCAGGCCGAGCGCGAGGGTCTCGACATCTCGACCCACGGCGAACGCGCCTACAACTGATGCGAACGGGATCGGCGGTCCGCCGCCGATCCCCTCCTACGTTCCTCCCTGGACTTCTCGAACCCCGGATGGCCCGCCGTCCGGGGTTCTCTCTTTCGTGGCACCCGGTTCGAAACGTCGGGAGCGAAGGCGAGACGGTGTCACGGGGTGAGAACGACGGTGCGACGGTGGCTTGGTTAACAGGGCCTTAACCGTCGACCTCTAGGCTCGGGTGCGACAACGGACGTCCGAGCTCCATGACCGCATCGACCACCGCATCCACACCCTCGAGCGCCGCGCCGGCGAACGCGACCTTCGTGTCGCCGTTCCAGCGGCTCGCCGATCTTCTCGCGCCGATCCAACCGGGCCGCGCGCCGATCAACCTGACGGTGGGCGAGCCGCGCCATGCGGTACCCGGCTTCGTCGGGCCGGTTCTGGCGCGCGAGATCGACGGCTTCGGTCGCTATCCGGCGATTCGCGGCACGGACGCCTTCCGGCAGGCGGTGGCGGGATGGCTCGATCGGCGTTACCGGCTCGTCGGCGCGGTCGATCCGGAGCGTGGCGTGTTGCCGCTCAACGGGTCGCGCGAGGGGCTGTTCTTCGCCGCGCTCGAGGCGAAGCGGCGATCGAAGAAAGCGACCGATCGACCGGCGATCCTGCTGCCCAATCCCTTCTATCAGGCCTATGCGGCCGGCGCGGTGGCGGCGGGCTGCGAGGCGGTGATGATCGACGCCGGTCCGCAGACGGGCTTCCTGCCGGATCTCGATGCGCTTCCCGAGGCGCTGCTCGATCGGGTGATCGCGGTCTACTACGCTTCGCCCGCCAATCCGCAGGGCGCGGTGGCGAGCCGGGACGATTGGCGACGGGTGATCGAGCGGGCGCGGGCGCACGACTTCATGCTCTTCGCCGACGAGTGCTACTCGGAGATCTATCGCGGCGGCTCCGCCCCGGAGGGCGTGCTTTCCGCCGCCCACGATCTCGGTGGCGGGCTCTCTCGGGTGGTCACCTTCAACTCGCTGTCGAAGCGCTCCAATCTGCCGGGGCTCCGGTGCGGTTTCGCCGCCGGCGATCCCGATTTCCTCTCCACCTGGGTGGGGTTCCGCAACATGGCGGCGCCGCAGGTGCCGGGACCGGTCCAGGCGGTGGCGGGCGCGGCCTTCGGCGACGAGGACCACGTGATCGAGAACCGGCGGCTCTACCACGCCAAATTCGAGATGGCGTCGCGCATCCTCGGCTCGCGATACGGCTATGCGACGCCGCCGGGCGGCTTCTTCCTCTGGCTCGACGTGGCGGCGCTCGGCGGGGGTGAAGCGGTGGCGGTGCGGCTGTGGCGCGACGCCGGCGTGCGCACCGTGCCGGGCGAATATCTCTGCGGGACGGGGTCTGACGGCCACAATCCCGGCGGGGTGTATCTCAGGGTCGCCATGGTCGAATCGCCGGCGCTGACGGAAGAAGCGCTCGGCCGCATCGTCGAAACCCTCGGCTGAGACCGAGAGACAGGAAGGGGACGCTCCTCATGCGTTCGGCACGTTCGGTCCCGACCCGCTCGGCACCCGCCCAGGACATCCGGCAGATGCTCGCGCGAAACCTGCGCGGGGCGGCCGGGCTCGCCACCATCGCCGGGCTCGCCGCGGTGGCGGCGGCGCTCGCCACGTGGTCGGCGACCGATCCCAGCCTGTCGAACGCCACCTCGGCTCCGGCGAAGAACGCGCTCGGCTTCTTCGGCGCTTCGGTCGCCGACCTGGCGATGCAGCTCTTCGGTCTCGCTTCGGCGACGATGCTGCCGCCGTTCCTGGTGGTCGGTTGGCGCCTCGTCACCGGTGAGGCGGGCGGCTTCGACCGCCGCTTCGGCGTGTGGTGGGTGATCGGCACGATCGCCGCGGCGGGCGCCTTCGCGGCGCTGCCGCTGGCCGACGGCTGGCCGCTGCCGGTGGGCCTCGGCGGCGTCGTCGGCGACATGCTGATTCGCCTGCCGCAGCGCCTGTTCGGCGACGGCGAGATCGTGCGCATGATCCTCGTCGCCGCCTTCGGTGGCCTCGCCCTCTACGCCTACCTCCGGGCGCTCGCCTGGGTCGGACCGGATCCGACGGTGGTCGAAGAGGAGGACGACGAGGAGTGGAGCGACGATCGCGGCGGCTTCATGCCGCTCGCCCACCTGCATCACACCTTCATGGTGGCGCGGGCCAATCTGCTGCGCTTCTTCGGGTTCCGCTCGTCGACCCTCGACAATCGTCGCCACGGCTTCTCGTTCGGCCGCTTGTTCGATCGCTTCCGTCGCCGCCGCGCCGACCGTTACGACGACGAGGACGACTATGCGCCGCGACCGAGCGTCGGCCTGAAGCCGCGCCCGGTGCCGCAGCGGGTCGAACCGGCCTTCGCCCCGGCGCCGCGTCCGGCCGCACCTCGCGCCGCCGCGCCGCCGGCTCCGGCGATGGAGGAGGAATGGGAGGACGACGAGCCGCCGTTCGAGCCGGAGGTTCAGGAACGCGTGGCCGCGCCGGCGCCGGCGCCGGCCCCGGCGCCGCGCGCCGCCGCGCCGCAGGTGTCGCGGGGGCCCGCGGCCCAGATCGCCGCCGATCGCCGGGTCGCGGTGACCCCGGCCGCCAAGCCGCCGACCCCGGGCAAGCCGGGAGCGCGCGACGTCGGCATGCGCGACGACGTCGTCGAGACCGAGCGGGGCTATCAGTTCCCGCCGCTGTCGCTGCTCGCCGAACCGAAGCGCATGGGTCCGGACCGCGAGCTCTCCGAGGACATCCTCGAGGGCAACGCCGGGACGCTCGAGGGCGTACTCGACGATTTCGGCATCAAGGGTGAGATCAACCACGTCCGGCCGGGCCCGGTCGTGACGCTCTACGAGCTCGAGCCGGCGCCGGGGGTGAAGTCTTCCCGCGTCATCGGCCTCGCCGACGACATCGCCCGCTCGATGAGCGCGGTGTCGGCCCGCGTGGCGGTGGTGCCGGGGCGCAACGTCATCGGCATCGAGCTGCCCAACCAGCGGCGCGAGACGGTCTTCCTGCGCGAACTCCTGTCCAGCCGCGACTTCGAAGGGACCAAGGCCAAGCTCGCCTTCTGTCTCGGCAAGACGATCGGCGGCGAATCGGTCATCGCCGATCTCGCCCGCATGCCGCATCTCCTGGTCGCCGGCACCACCGGTTCGGGCAAGTCGGTGGCGATCAACACGATGATCGTGTCGCTGCTCTATCGGCTGACGCCGCAGCAGTGCCGGCTGATCATGATCGACCCGAAGATGTTGGAGCTTTCGGTCTACGACAACATCCCGCACCTGCTCACCCCCGTCGTCACCGACCCGAAGAAGGCGGTGGTGGCGCTGAAGTGGACGGTGCGCGAGATGGAGGACCGCTATCGCAAGATGTCCAAGCTCGGGGTGCGCAACATCGACGGTTTCAACGCCCGCGTCGCCGAGGCCAACGCCCGCGGCGAGGTGCTGACCCGTGAGGTGCAGACCGGTTTCCACCGCACCACCGGCGAGCCGATCTTCGAGCAGGAGGAGCTGGCGCTCGAGCCGCTGCCCTACATCGTCGTCGTCGTCGACGAGATGGCCGACCTGATGATGGTCGCCGGCAAGGAGATCGAAGGGGCGATCCAGCGCCTCGCCCAGATGGCGCGCGCCGCCGGCATCCACATCGTCATGGCGACGCAGCGACCGTCGGTCGACGTCATCACCGGCACCATCAAGGCCAACTTCCCGACCCGCATCTCCTTCCAGGTGACCTCGAAGATCGACAGCCGCACCATCCTCGGCGAGCAAGGAGCGGAGCAGCTGCTCGGCCAGGGCGACATGCTGTTCATGGCCGGTGGCGGCCGTATCCAGCGCGTCCACGGACCGTTCGTGTCGGACGACGAAGTGGAGAAGGTGGTGGCCCATCTCAAGCGCCAGGGCGCGCCGCAGTATCTGGAGGCGATCACGGCGGAGGACGACGAGGCGGTACCGGGCGAGGAGACCGGTGGTCTCGAGGAATCGGCCGATCTCTACGACAAGGCGGTGGCGCTGGTCCTGCGCGACAGGAAGGCGTCGACCTCCTACATCCAGCGCCGGCTGCAGATCGGCTACAACCGCGCCGCGTCGCTGATCGAACGAATGGAGCGCGAGGGGCTGGTCGGCGCGGCCAACCATGCCGGCAAGCGCGAGATCCTGGTGGGCGAGGGGGATTGATCTCCCTCTCCCCGGTTCCGCCACGATGGTGGGGTAGCTCCTCGCCGAAAGGGTCGGGGCCGGTGCGGCGAATCATCGAGACGGTTCGCCAGCGGGTCCTTCACAGACATCCACGAGGTCCTTCGATGCCGTCGTTCGCCACGTTCCGCCGTCTTCTCGCCGCCGCCGCCTGCGTCGGTCTGGTCGCATCGCTGCCGACCGCCGCCCTGGCGCAGCAGGCCAAGGCCGGCGCCCCGACGGCGCTCGCCGCGCCCGGTCCCGGGGTGAAGCTCGGCGGTCTCAGCGCCCAGCAGAAGGAGACGCTCGGCGCGATCAACAAGTACTTCAATTCGGTCAGGACGCTGACCGGCGAGTTCGTCCAGTTCGGCCCCGACGGCGAGAAGTCGGGCGGCGAATTCCACATGTCGCGGCCGGGCAAGATTCGCTTCATCTACGCCAAGCCGTCGCATCTCGACATCATCGCCGACGGTGTCGACGTGATCGTACGCGACATCAAGAACCAGACGCAGGATCTCTATCCGCTGTCGAAGACGCCGCTGCGCTTCCTGCTCGCCGACCGCATCGATCTGACCTCGGAGGCGAACATCACCAACGTGTCGATCGAGCCGGATCTGGTCTCGGTGGTGCTGGAGCAGTCGACGGTGTTCGGCGACGGCCGGCTGACCATGGTCTTCGACCGCAAGACGTCCGAGCTGAAGCAATGGACGGTGACCGACGCGCAGGGCTACGATACGTCGGTGGCGGTCTACAACGTCACCGCCAACCAGCCGGCCGACGAGAAACTGTTCAAAATCGATCGGACCATCATCCGCTGACGTCCCTCGCGGCTCGAAGCCGACGGTGGGATCCCACCGCCGAGGCCGCCCTTGCCGCTCTCCATCGCCACTTGGAACATCAATTCCGTTCGCCTGCGCCTGCCGATCGTCGAGCACTATCTCGAGAGCCGGGCGCCCGACGTTCTGTGCCTGCAGGAGACCAAGTGTCCGGACGGGTCGTTCCCGGTCGCCGCCTTCCGTAAGCTCGGCTACGAGCACGTGGCGATCCACGGCCAGAAGGGCTACCACGGCGTCGCCATCGTCTCGAAGCGGCCGTTCCTCTCCGTCGACAAGCGCGATTTCTGCGAGAAGGGCGACGCGCGCCATCTCGCGGTGACGATCGAGACGGCGATCGGGCCGATGGATCTGCACGATTTCTACATCCCGGCCGGCGGCGACGAGCCCGATCCGGTGGTGAACGACAAGTTCGCCCACAAGCTCGCCTTTCTCGACGAGTTGAAGATCTGGCTCGGTTCGGCAGCGTCGGCGACGCCTACGACTGTCAGCCGCCGTCCCGACATCGCGCCTCGCGTCTAAAAGGTCTGGGCGCACAAGGCGCTCCCCCCGGGCCTCCCGCATACGCCCGTGGAGACCGAGACCTTCGAGACGATCCGGCGGGGCGGCGAGTGGATCGACGTGATGCGCCGCTTCGTGCCGGAGACCGAGAAGCTCTACACTTGGTGGAGCTACCGCGCGGCCGACTGGAACGCCGCCGACAAGGGCCGGCGCCTCGATCACGTCTGGGCGAGCCCGCATCTCGACGGCCGTCTCCTCGGCGTCGAGGTGCTGCGCGAAGCGCGCGGCTGGGAGCGGCCGTCCGATCACGTGCCGGTCGAGGCGGTGTTCGACGTCTGAGAGACGCGGACGGCACCGGTACCGGTCGCTCCGGGGTCACCCGAGGGAACTGTGACATTTCCGCCGATTCGGCCGGTCACGAATCGTCACGATTCGACATGGACTTGATGCGCGAATCACGGCGGCTACGATTCGCTTCGGGTGCATCGCGGCGAAGCGATTCGACCGCGGGACCGACCCCTGAGGCCGGATCCCCGGCCCTCGGGCGAGACCGGAGGGACCAGACGATGCCGCGCCTCTTCACCGGTCTCGAGCTACCCGAAGATCTCGGCCTGTCGCTGTCGTTCCTGCGCGGCGGGCTGCCCGGCGCCAAGTGGATCGACGTGGAGAACTACCACGTCACCCTGCGCTTCATCGGCGACATCGACGATCCCACGGCCGAAGAGATCGCCCACGAACTCAGGCGGGTGCGTCGACAGCGCTTCGATCTGAGGATCGAGGGGGTGACGGCCTTCGGCGGGCGCCAGCCGCATTCGCTGATCGCCAAGGTGACGCCGACGCCGGCGCTGATCGAACTCCAGGCCGAACACGAGCGCATCTGCCAGCGCCTCGGGCTTCCGGCCGAGCCGCGCAAGTTTCTGCCGCACGTCACCATCGCCCGCTGCAAGGCGGTGACGCATTCGGCGGTGGCGCAGTGGCTGGCGCTGCGGGGCGGCTTCTCGGGTGGGGCGTGGAGGGCGGAGCGCTTCGTCCTCTATTCGTCGCGGGCGTCGCGCGGCGGTGGTCCCTACATCGTCGAGGAGGCCTTCGACCTCGAGATGCCGCGCGGCGGCGGGCTCGGAGCCGGCCTCGGCCGCGGCGTGTCGCGGGTGCCGCCGATCATCGGCCGCAATCACCCGCGCTTCGCCACGCCGGTGTGATCCGGCTCACGCCGGATCGGGCCAGCCCGTCACCGACTTCAGCTCCAGGAAGTCCTCGAGGCCGAAGGTGCCGCCTTCGCGGCCGATGCCGGATTGCTTGTAGCCGCCGAAGGGGGCGCCGGGGGTGCGCGGCACGCCGTTGACGTGGACCATGCCGGCGCGGATCGCCCGGGCGACGCGGCGGACGCGAGCCGGATCGCCGGTCTCGAGGCGCGACGAGAGGCCGTAGGGCGTATCGTTGGCGATGGCGATCGCCTCCTCCTCGGTGTCGAAGGGGATGATCGACAGGACCGGGCCGAAGATCTCCTCGCGGGCGATGGTCATGTCGTTGGTCACGTCGGCGAAGACGGTCGGGCGGACGAAATAGCCCTTCTCCAGCCCTTCCGGCGCGTCGGGGCCGCCGGCGACGAGGCGGGCGCCCTCCTGGATGCCGATCAGGATGAGGTTGCGGATCTTGTCGCGCTGGGCTTCCGAGACCACCGGGCCGATGTGGCGGCCGGGCTTCGAGGCCGGGCCGACCTCGGTCTTGGCGGCGATCGCCGCGGCGATCTCGACGGCCTTGTCGTAGACCGGGCGCTCGACCAGCATGCGGGTCGGGGCGTTGCAGGACTGGCCGGTGTTGCCCATGACGGCGAGCGTGCCGCGCTTCACCGCCGCCTCGACGTCGGCATCGGCGAAGATCAGGTTCGGCGACTTGCCGCCGAGTTCGAGCGCGACCTTCTTGATGGTGCCGGCGCAGGCACGCATCACCGCGGCGCCGGCGCGGGTCGAGCCGGTGAAGCTCATCATGTCGATGTCCGGGTGGTTCGACATGGCTTCGCCGACGGTCGGGCCGTCGCCGACGACGAGGTTGAAGACGCCCGGCGGGAAGCCGGCTTCGTGGATCATCTCGGCGAAGAGGAGGCCGGAGAGCGGTGCGATCTCGGAGGGCTTCAGGACCACGGTGCAGCCGACGGCGAGGGCGGGCGCGACCTTCAACGCGATCTGGTTCATCGGCCAGTTCCACGGGGTGATCAGACCGCAGACGCCGATCGGCTCCCAGAACAGACGGTCACCGGAGCCGTCCGGGTTCAGCGGCCGTTCGAAATGGAAGCGGTCGAGGGCGGCGATGGCGCCGGTCACCTCCTCCAGGCCGGCGGCGGCCTGGAGGCGGCGGGCGAAGTCGATCGGGGCGCCCATCTCCTTGGAGATCGCCTCGGCCATCTCGTCGTAGCGGGCCTTGTAGACCTCCTCGAGCCGGACGAGGGCGGCGCGGCGCTCGGCCTGCGAGGTGGCGGCCCAGGCGGGGAAGGCGCGACGGGCGGCGGCGACGGCGCGGTCGACGTCGGCGGCCGAGCCGAGGGAGACGATGGCGGCGACCGATTCGTCGGAGGGGTCGATCACCTCGAGGGTGCGAGGGGCGAGCGGCGCCACCCAGGCGCCGTCGATGTAGAAGTCCGTTCTGGTGAGCGTCATGGGAACTCCCGAGAGTGGCGTCCGAGCCGACCGAAGCCGGTTCCGCGATCGATGGGCGAGTGTAGGTCGCGAAGTGCGACACGCCCAGGGGGTGGCGAGCAGGTCTCCTCCGCCGAGCGAGGCCGCGGCTCATACTCGTCCGAATTTCATCGGCATCACGGCCCGACCGGCCGACGCCCGTTCGGGCTCGCCTTCACCGACGAAGTTTCGAAAAGGTCGAAACTTCGTCGGTACGGTATCAGGTGGCGAAATCCGGATCGGCGACGGCCAGCCGGCGTTTCACCGAGACGAGATGGGCGTCGATGTCCTCGATCGCCATCTGTGCGGCGGTGCGCTCCGCGACATCGGCGGGGACCGGGACGAGGCGGCGGCCGGTGCTTTCGGCGAGGATCTGTGCCTCGGCCGCGCGCTCCAGGTAGTAGAGGTCGTCCCAGGCCTTGGCGATGGTCGGAGCGACGACCATGACGCCATGGCTGCGCATGAAGACGATGTCGGCATCGCCGACCGCGGCGGCGATGCGGTCGCCTTCACGTTCGTCGAGGGCGAGGCCGCCGTAGACCGGATCGACGGCGACGCGACCCCAGAACTTCAGGGCCGACTGGCCGGCGAAGACCAGGGGATCGCCCTCCACCATGCAGAGGGCGGTCGCCCGGGGCATGTGGGTGTGGAAAGCGACGCGGGCGCGCGGCAAGCGGGCGTGCAGGCGGGCGTGGATGTGGAAGGCGGTCGCCTCCGGCTCGCCGTCGCCGGCGACGACGTTGCCGTGGAAATCGCAGACGAGCAGGCTCGAGGCTGTCACCTCGGAGAAGGCGCGGCCGTAGGGGTTGACCAGGAAGAGCTCGTCGGAGCCCGGCACCATGGCGGAGAAGTGGTTGCACACCCCTTCCGACAGGCCGAGGGCGGCCGCCATACGGAAGCAGGCGGCGAGATCGATCCGCGCTTCACGGGTGGCCTCGGAGTCGAGAACCGCGAGGTTCGAACCGGTCGGACGGCGGGGTGCGGTGATCTTCAGGTCGTGGGCCACGATGGACGCTTTCTCCGGGGGGCGTACGGAGGCGTCAGGATCGCGGTGCCGGTGGCGACGCGCAAGGGGGGAAGCGGGGTCCGGCGACGGTCGATCCGGGGATCAGTGGCAGCCGTCGCAGCCTTTCGAGCCGCAGGCGGACTTCGTCGAGGCGCAGGCGGCGCCGCTCTTCAGGCCGATGCGGGACCGGAGGCTCGTCGGCATCCAGCGCAGAGCGAGGAAGACGGCGGCGCCGAGGACGATGCCGTAGATCAGGGTCGTCTCGTTCATCTCAGGAGCGCTCCGGCGATGTGGAACGTGGCGAAGGCGGCGACATAGGCGAGCACGAACTGATAGGTGAACATCATCGCCGGCCAGAAGCGCGAATTGGTCTCGCGCCGCACCACCGCCAGGGTCGAGACGCACTGCGGGGCGAAGACGTACCAGACCAGGAAGGACAGCGCGGTCGGCAGCGACCAGGCGGCGGCGAGCACCGGCTGCAGCGCCTGACCGACCTCGTCGCCGGTGGCGGAGAGCGCATAGACGGTACCGAGCACGCCGACCGCGACTTCGCGGGCCGCCATGCCGGGGATGAGCGCCACGACGATCTGCCAGTTGAAACCGATCGGCTCGAAGATCGGCGCCAGGAAATGACCGATGCGGCCGGCGATCGACCAGTCGATGGCCGGTCCCGTCGCGCCTTCGGGCGGGGCCGGGAAGGTGGAGAGGAACCAGATCAGGATCATCAGCGCCAGGATGACGGTGCCGGCCTTGCGCAGGAAGGCGCCGGCACGGATCCACAGGCCGAGGGCGACGTGGGCCGGCGCCGGCACCTTGTAGTCCGGCAGCTCCATGATGAAGGGCTCGGGCGCCTCGCGCCAGATGAGCTTCTTCAGCACGAAGGCGACCGCCAGCGCCGAGAGGATGCCGGCGGCGAAGAGGCCGAACATCACCAGCCCCTGCAGGCCGAAGCCGCCGAGGACACGGCGGTCGGGGATGAAGGCGGCGATGATCAGGGTGTAGACCGGCAGGCGGGCCGAGCAGGTCATCAACGGCGCCACCATGATGGTGGCGATGCGATCGCGGCGGGTCTCCATGAAGCCGGCCGCCATGATGCCGGGGAAGGGACAAGCGAAGGACGGCAGGAGGGGGATTAAGGGGGGACCCGGGGCGGCGGTGCCGGGCCTCAGGCGATCCATCAGGAACGCCGCCCGCGCCATGTAGCCGAAATCCTCGAGCAGGATGATGAAGAAGAACAGGATGACGATCTGCGGCAGGAAGACCAGCACGGCGCCGACGCCGGCGAAGATGCCGTCGACGACGAGGCTCTTCAGCAATCCCTCGGGTAGGACGCCACCGACCTCCACGCCGGCCCATTCGATGCCGGTCTTGATCAGGTCCATCGCCGGCGCCGCCCAGGAGAAGACCGCCTGGAACATCAGGAAGAGCACGGCGAGCAGGATGACGACACCGAAGACCGGGTGGAGCAGCACCGCGTCGAGCTTGCGGGTGAGGTGCTCGTTGCCGGGATGGAAGGCGCATTCGTGCAGGATGCGGGCGGCCTCGGCGTGGGCGGCGCGGATCTCGGCGGCGGAGGGCTCGCGCCAGCCGTGCTCGGTCGGCGGATCCTCGTGCAGCGGCAGGGCGTCGATGACGGCGAGGAGCGCGGCGGTGCCGCCCCTCTTGATCGCCACGGTGGAGACGACGGGGATGCCGAGTTCCTGCGACAGGCGCTCGACGTCGATGCGGCCGCCCTGGCGCTCGACCACGTCCATCATGTTGAGGGCGAGGACCATCGGCCGGCCGACGGCCTTGAGTTCCATGACCAGACGCAGGACGAGGCGCAGGTTGGTGGCGTCGGCGACGCAGACGACGGCGTCGGGGATCTCCTCGCCGGCGAGGCGGCCGAGGACGACGTCGCGGGTGACGATCTCGTCGGGGCTGCGGCCGCGCAGCGAATAGGTGCCGGGCAGATCGAGGATCTTCACCGGCCGGCCGGAGGTGGTGAGGAAGGAGCCCTCTTTGCGCTCGACGGTGACGCCGGCGTAGTTCGCCACCTTCTGGCGCGAACCGGTCAGGGCGTTGAAGAGGGAGGTCTTACCGGAATTGGGGCAGCCGACGAGAGCGATCTCCGGCGCGGCGGGGCCGTTCATGCCTCATCCCTCGGCGACGAGGATCACGTCGGCATCGCGACGGCGCAGCGCCACGGTGAGGTCGTCGACACGGACGGCGATGGGATCGCGGCCGATGGGACCTTCCTGGAGGACCTCGACGCGGGCGCCCTCGACGAAACCCATCTCGAGCAGGCGACGTTCCATCTCGGCCCAGGAGATGGTGAGGTCGGCGGCGGGCGTGAGGCCGGTGACCCAGCCGGACCAGCCGCGCGACCGGCGGCCGAGCCGATCGGAGGCGTCGGCGGCGAAGCCGGCGGAAACGAGGTCGGCGGTGGTGATGTCGACGGCGAGACTCATGGACGGACGCGACCCCGGTTGGCTTCACAACTTTGCAATAACGACTATGCAAATCATTCGCAATAAGTAGATTGCCGAGGCCTCTCGGGAATTGGTCGGATGTGGTGAATCCGCCACCTTTCGGGCTGCGCTCCGTCGTCGCAGGGGTGGATCCGGGTGTCCCGCGGCGGCTCGGCTCGGCCGCTCGTCCGGAAACGACGAAGCCCGGACCACGGCCCGCGGGGCGCGATCCGGTCTTCGGGTGACCTCGGCGGAGAAGCGTCGCCTCAGGCGGCGCCGGCCTTGGCGAGGCGCTTGCGGTCGTTGGGGTCGAGGTGGACCTTGCGCAGGCGGATCGACTTCGGCGTCACCTCGACCAGCTCGTCGTCCTGGATCCAGGCGAGCGAACGCTCGAGGGTCATGCGGATCGGCGGGGTCAGCTTCACCGCCTCGTCCTTGCCGGCGGCGCGGATGTTGGTGAGCTGCTTGCCCTTGAGGACGTTGACCTCGAGGTCGTTGTCGCGGGTGTGCTCGCCGATGATCATGCCGCGATAGACCTTGGAGCCGGGCTCGATCATCATCGGGCCGCGGTCCTCGAGCTTCCACATCGCATAGGCGACCGCCTCGCCCGCGTCGTTGGAGATCAGGACGCCGTTGCGGCGGCCGGGCAGGTCGCCCTTGTAGGGCTGATAGGCGTGAAACAGGCGGTTCCTTTTCGCCCCTCCGCGCGCGTCGGCCACCCGCTCGCCCCCGTAGCCAATCCGGCCGCGGGGCGCGGCGGGGCAACCCACGGGGCCGAGGTCTGCGCCTTTTTGGG
>CALMYM010000190.1 GCA_937873675.1 uncultured Alphaproteobacteria bacterium
AACCACTCGGCGCGCGGCTCCCGCGACAAGATGGCCTGGATGCGGGCGACGATCTCGGCCCGGTGCACGCGACGGTCGGCATTGGTGGCGAGATGGGCGGCTGCGGCCTCCTCGGGGTGGCCGACCGCGTCCCAGAAGCGCCGCCAGATGGCGTCGTTGCCGAGGCCGAGGGTCATGGGCAGATCGCCGGTCTCGAAGGTCTGGTAGATGGCGATCACGCTGTCGCGGCCGCCGGTGCGGCGCGGCACCTCGCCCGACCCGAGATAGGGAAGGATGCGCGGCGACATGAAGCGGATCATGCTCTCGGTCAGAGAGATGTCGATGCCGGCGCCCTGCCCGGTCGCCTCGCGGCGGGCAGGGCGAGGGCGGCATCGGCGCCCGCCAGCATGTCGGCGGCGGGGGCGCCGACCTTCTGCGGCTCGGCGTCGGCCGGTCCGGTCAGATCCATGACGCCGCTGTAGCCTTCGGCGACGAGGTCGTAACACGGCAGCCCGGCGTAGCGGCCGGTCAGGCCGAAGCCGGTCAGCGAGACGTGGATGAGGCGCGGACGCGTCGCCCGCAGGGTGGCGGCGTCATGACCGAGCTTCTTCTGCACGCCGGGGAGTTGGTTCGTCACGACCACGTCGGCGGTGTCCAGCAGCGCCGCCAGCACCCGACGCCCGCGCTCGCTCGCATAGTCGAGGGCGAGGCTCTTCTTATTGCGATTCACGGCCAGGAACCAGAGCGACTCGCCGTCGAGGAAGGGGGGCCCCCATTGTCGGGCGTCGTCGCCGGCGAGGCGTTCCACCTTGATGACCTCGGCTCCGAAATCCGAAAGCAGCATCGTGGCATAGGGCCCCGCGATGGAGGAGGTGAGATCCACTACCCGTACTTTCGGGAGAATTCGGAAGGATTCGTTGACCCGCCCTTCGGGCAGGGTCGAAACGGGAAGCTCCGTGTCTGGAATGGGATCTATCTTCATCGTCGGCACCGTCCTTCTCCTCGCAATAAAGGCAAGGCCTGTGCCAATGCTTGAAATCACACGATTTTTCCGCCTTTGCGCCTTGCACGGGAGGCGATTTCGCTGTTAGATGACCATATGTGCGACATTCGGAAGGCTCCGTGTGTCCTCGATAAAGACACAGAATGGATCTGGGATGACGCCGCCGCTGGAGATCATCATCGTCGACCGCGCCGGGGGGCTGGCCTTCGCGTCGCAGCGGGTTCGCGAGTCCGGGCTGGCCGAGGTGGTCCGGGCCCATGTCCGCGGCGCGGGCAAGGCGAAGCGCCTCTCCTCGGTCTCTCTCGGCGAGGCGTCCTACGTCGTCGTCTGCGGCGAGACCGGCGACGGCATGACCGCCGTCCTGGCGCATCGCGAGGACAAGGCGTCCACGCTGGTGGATTTCGTCCTCAGCGTGGACATCGCCTTCGACATCCTCAACCACTTCCTCACCAATCCCTACGAGGGCATCACCGTGGTGGATCGGGACGCGGTGCTGCGATACCTGAGCCCGGTGCACGAGCGCTTCTTCGGCTTCGCGCGCGGCGACGCGCTGGGCCGTCCGGTGCAGGAGGTGATCCAGAACACGCGGCTCCACGTGGTGGCGCGCACCGGCAACGCCGAGATCGGTCAGGTGCAGGAGATCCGAGACGTCACCCGCGTGGTCAACCGCGTGCCGATCCACCACGACGGCGAGCTGGTCGGGGCGATCGGCCGCGTGATGTTCAAGACCCCGGAAGAGGTCCACGAGTTGTCGCGCCAGATCTCCGCGCTGCGCGCCGAGGTCGACTATTACAAGAAGGAACTGGTCGGCCTGCGTCACCGCACCTTCGGTCTCGACGAGATCGTCGGCGAGAGCGACGCCATCCGTCGCCTGAAGGCGGAAATTCGCAAGGTCGCGCCTCTCGACGTTCCGATCTTCATCTCCGGCGAGAGCGGGTCGGGCAAGGAACTGGTGGCCCATGCCATCCACAATCTGAGCCGACGCATGGAACGGCCGATGGTGGTGGTCAACTGCGGCGCGCTGCCGGCCAATCTGGTGGAGAGCGAGCTGTTCGGCTACGAGGCGGGCGCCTTCACCGGCGCCAAGCGGGAAGGGCGCGCCGGCAAGTTCGAGATGGCGGACCGTTCCAGCCTCTTCCTCGACGAGATCGGCGACATGCCGATGGAAACCCAGGTCAAGCTGCTGCGGGTGATCGAGAACGGCATCTTCGAACGGGTGGGCTCGAACCGCGGGCGGTCCACGAACTTCCGGCTCATCAGCGCCACCAACCGGGATCTGCGGCGGTTGATCGCCGAGGACGTGTTCCGCGCCGACCTCTATTTCCGCATCAACGGCGTCACGCTGCGGGTGCCGCCGCTGCGGGAGCGGGCGGCCGACATTCCGTTGCTGGTGAAGCATTTCGTGCAGCGCATCGGACCGCGCATCGGCTCAAACATCCAACGTGTTCATCCCAAGGCGCTGAACATGCTCCAGACGCTCCCGTGGCCCGGCAACGTGCGTCAGCTCCACCACGACGTCCGCCGCGCGATGATCTTCGCGGACGGCGACGAGTTGACGCTCGCCAACTTCCGGGCCCTCGACGACAGGCGGGAAGAGGCGGCGAGCCCGGGGGTTCCGGAGACGGCGGGTGCGACGACCATCCGCGCGACGGTCGGCAATCTGGAATATGCGCTCATCCGCGAAGCGCTGGATCGTCACAACGGCAACAAGAAGAAGGTCGCCGCCGAGCTCGGCATCTCGCGGTCCTATCTCTACAAGAAGCTGGGCGAGATGCCGTCGCGCCCATGAGGCGTTCGGTGGAGAGGGGCGACCGATCGCGGTCGATCGCCCTCGTCTCTCGCCCGTGCTCAGTCCTTCTTCACGAGCTTGCAGGTGGATTTGGACAGCGGCTGGAAGGCCTCGTCGGCCGGGATCGTCCGCAGCACCTTCATGAGATCCCACTCGTTCTTGGATTCGCCCGGCTTCTTCGCCTCCACCAGGTACATGTCGTGCACCATGCGGCCGTCGGCCCGGACGACGCCGTCCTTGGCGAAGAAGTCGTCGACGTGGTGGGCCTTCATCCAGTCGGAGACCTGCTGGGCATCCTCCGAACCGACGGCCTGGACGCCCTTCAGATAGTGCATCGTGGCGGAATAGGCGCCCGCCTGGACCATCGAGGGCTGGGCCTTCATTCGCGCGAAGTATTTCTTCGCGAAGGCGCGGCTGGCGTCGTCGCGATCCCAATAGTATCCGACGGTGAACTTCAGGCCCTGCGCGGTCTGGAGGCCGAGGGCCTTGATGTCGTTGATGAACACCAGCATGGCCGCGAGGCTCTGGCCGCCCTGGGTGATGCCGAATTCGCCCGCCTGCTTGACCGAGTTGACGAAGTCGCCACCGGCGTTGGCGAGGCCGATCACCTGCGCCTTCGATGCCTGGGCCTGCAGTAGATACGACGAGAAGTCGGTGCTGGCGAGCGGCGCGCGGACGCCGCCGAGAACCTTGCCGCCGCCAGCGACGACGACGCGCGAGGTGTCGGCCTCGAGCGAATGACCGAACGCGTAGTCGGCGGTGATGAAGAACCAGTTCTTGCCGCCTTCCTTCACGATCGCCGAGCCGGTGCCGGTGGCGAGCGAGTAGGTGTCGTAGACGTAATGGATGCCGTAGGGCATGCATCCGGCATTGGTGAGGCCGGTGGTCGCGGAGCCCGCGCCGATGATCACGCGCTTCTTCTCCTCGCCCAGGCGGAACAGCGCGAGCGCCGACGCACTGTCGGTGGACTCGATGACCATGTCGACGCCCTCGGTGTCGAACCAGCGCCGCGCGATGCCGGACGTCACGTCGACCTTGTTCTGGTAGTCCGCCGACACGACTTCGATCGGCTTGCCGTTCACCTTCCCGCCGAAGCCCTCGAGGGCCTTTTTCACCGCCTCGACGACGCCGGGGCCGCCGTGACGCGAATAGACGCCGGTCATGTCGACGATCGCGCCGATCTTCACAGAGCCTGTGTTGCTTTGCGCAGAAAGTGGTGCCGGAGCCGCTGCAACGGCTGCCGCGAGCGCAACTGCACCAACGCTGAGGGGGATAGGGCGGAAATTCATTGGGGGTCCTCCTTCACTCCGGGCTTCATATATTTTATCGCGCCGGAGGTTCGCGAGGACACGTAAGCAACAATCGAGCCAACTAATTAAATAATTGATTTATAATAATATTTTTAAATTATTGAGATTTCCGTGTAGCCACGGAGGACACTATCCCAAATGCATGATGGCAGTCGATGGACTGTCCGGTGGGTCTGTCGAGAGATTTCACTGTCCTTCGTCGGAGACTCGAATCGGAGGTAGAGGTGGCTCCGCTTGATTGGACGGCGCCCCGCGGAATTTGAGTGGATCTCACGCCGGGGTGTCGACTGCGGGGCTCAGCGATTTCGTCACGGCGTCGGGAGGGCGTAGCCCGACCAGAGCCGTGATGAAATCGCGGGCGGCGATCAGGCGGCCTCGGCCATCCGTCGCCCGCCGAAGTAGGCCTCGTCGGGCGTGCGCCCGTCAAGGCTCGAATGGGGGCGTCCGGAATTGTAGAAGGCGATGTAGTTCGAGATCGACGACCGCGCATCAGGAACGTTCTCGTAGGCCTTCAGATAGACCTCCTCGTATTTGATCGACCTCCAGATCCACTCGACGAAGACGTTGTCTCGCCAAGCGCCCTTGCCATCCATGCTGATCGAGATGCCGGCGGCCATCAGCACGCTCGTGAACTTGAGGCTGGTGAACTGGCTGCCCTGGTCGGTGTTGAAGATCTCCGGCTTGCCATGCCGAGCCATCGCTTCTTCGAGCGCCTCGACGCAGAATGCCGCCTCCATCGTGATCGACACGCGGTGCGCCAATACCCGCCGGCTCGCCA
>CALMYM010000191.1 GCA_937873675.1 uncultured Alphaproteobacteria bacterium
ATGTATCGGGAGGGGGCGATCTACCTCGAGCGCATCTACAAGTGGCAGGAGCGCGTCGGTCTCGACACGATCAAGCGCGCCATCGTCGAAGACACGGCGAGCCGCAAGGCGCTGTGGGAGCGGTTCCTTCTCTCGCAGAAGTTCGCGCAGGTCGACCCCTGGGCGGAGCGCGTCGCCGGCCTCGAGAGCCACGAGTTCTCGCCCATCACCATCGTTCCGGCGCTGGCCGCCGAGTGAGACGGAGAGACGTTCCATGTCCAACTGGTACGACATCTGCGCCTTCGACGACGTCCCGGCGCTCGGCGCCCGCACCGTCCGTGTCGGCGCCCGCGAGATCGCGGTCTTCCGCACCGCCGACGACCATGTCTTCGCGCTCGAGAACAAGTGCCCGCACAAGGGCGGGCCGCTCTCGGAAGGCATCGTCCACGGCCGCAAGGTCGCCTGCCCGCTCCACAACTGGGTCATCGACCTGGAGAGCGGCCGAGCCACCGGTGCCGACGAGGGCTGCGCTCAGGAATACGCGGTGAAGGTCGAGGGCGGCCGCATCCGCCTCGAGGTGCCGGCGAGCCTGCTCGCGGCCGAGTGAGGCCGAACACCCGATCTCGCCGGCGGCGGGCGACCCGCTCCGCCGCCGGCCAACCCCGATCCGGCCGGTCACCGGATGACGACGGCGGCGATGGTTCGCCGGCGAAGGAGACGTGCATGTCCGAGGTCGTCCGCACAACCCTCACCACCTGCCCCTATTGCGGCACCGGTTGCGGCGTGAAGGCGGAGACGCATGCCGACGGGCGGGTGACCGTCTCCGGCGATCCGGATCACCCGGCGAATTTCGGCCGGCTGTGCGTCAAGGGCTCGGCGCTGGCCGAGACGTTGGTCCACGACGGCCGCCTCACCCATCCGACGATCGGCGGCGAGCGGGCGACCTGGGAGGCGGCTCTCGACCTCGTCGCCGAGCGGTTCGGCGCCTCGATCCGCGATCACGGGCCGGATTCGGTGGCGCTCTACGTCTCGGGTCAGATCCTCACCGAGGACTATTACGTCGCCAACAAGCTGATGAAGGGATACGTCGGCTCGGCCAACATCGACACCAATTCGCGCCTGTGCATGGCCTCTTCGGTCGCCGGCCACAAGCGCGCCTTCGGCACCGACACGGTGCCGCAGACCTACGAGGATCTGGAGACCGCCGATCTCGTCGTGCTGGTCGGCTCCAACCTCGCCTGGTGCCATCCGATCCTGTTCCAGCGCCTCGCGGCGGCCAAGACCGCGCGGCCGGGAATGAAGGTGGTGGTGCTCGACCCGCGGCGCACCGCGACGAGCGAGATCGCCGATCTGCATCTCGGGCTCGACTCGGGCACCGACGTCGCCCTGTTCGCCGGCCTGTTGCGTCATCTGGAGCGCGCCGACGCCCGCGATCGCACCTTCGTCGCCGAGCACACCTCGGGCCTCGAGGCGGCGCTCGAGGCGGCGGCGGCCTTCGACGATCCGGCCGAAGTGGCGCGCGTCACCGGCCTCGCGGAGCGGGACGTCGTCGCCTTCTTCGACCTCTTCACCGCGACCGAGAAGGTGCTGACCGTCTACAGCCAGGGGGTCAACCAGTCCTCGGCCGGCACCGACAAGGTCAACGCCATCCTCAACTGCCACCTCTTCACCGGCCGTATCGGGCGGGAGGGCTGCGGGCCGTTCTCGGTCACCGGCCAGCCCAACGCCATGGGCGGACGCGAGGTCGGCGGTCTCGCCAACCAGCTGGCGGCGCACCTGGAGTTGGCCGACCCGACGCACCGCGAGCTCGTCCGCGATTTCTGGGCCTCACCGACGGTCACCGCGACGCCGGGCCACAAGGCGGTCGATCTCTTCGACGCGGTCGCCGACGGGCGCATCCGAGCGCTGTGGATCATGGCGACCAACCCGGTCGACAGCCTGCCCGACGCCGATCGGGTCAAGGCGGCGATCCGCGCCTGTCCCTTCGTCGTCGTCTCGGAGGTGATGGCCTCGACCGACACCGCCGAACTCGCCCACGTGCTGCTGCCGGCGCTCGCCTGGGGCGAGAAGGACGGCACGGTCACCAATTCGGAGCGGCGGATCTCGCGCCAACGCGGCTTCATGGCGCCGGTCGGCGAGGCGAAGCCGGACTGGTGGGCGCTCGCCGAAGTCGGCAAGCGGCTCGGCTGGGAGGCCGCCTTCGACTTCGACGGCGCGGCGGCGGTCTTCCGCGAACATGCGGCCCTCTCCGGCCACCGCCCCGAGGTCGCCCGCGATTTCGACATCTCCGCCTTCGCCGACGTCTCCGACGCCGGTTTCGACGCGATGGCGCCGTTCCAGTGGCCGCGGCGGCGCGGCGAGGCGATGCCCAACGCCGGCAAACGCTTCTTCGCCGACGGACGCTTCTTCACGCCGGACGGACGCGGCCGGATGATCGCGACGCCGTACCGCGCACCACGCAGCCGCCTCACCGCCGAGACGCCCTATCGCCTCAACACCGGCCGCATCCGCGACCAGTGGCACACGATGACCCGCACCGGCGTCGCCTCCACCCTGTCGAGCCACATCGCCGAACCCTTCGTCGAGATCGCGCCGGCCGACGCCGCGGCGCTCGGCATCGGCGCGGCCGATCTCGTCCGGGTGGCGAACGGCCGGGCCGAGGTGGTGGTTCGGGCGCTGATCACCGACCGGCAGCGGCCGGGATCGGTCTTCGTGCCGATCCACTGGACCGATCGCTTCGCCTCGGGAGCGCGCGTCGACGCACTGGTGGCGCCGGAGACCGGTCCGGTCGCGGGACAGCCGGAATCGAAGGCGACGACAGTGGCGATGCAGCGTTACGCCGCCGCCTGGTACGGCTTCGCGCTCCCCCGCCGGCCGCCGGCGACGATCGACGCCGACTACTGGGCCCGCGCCCGCATCGTCGGCGGCGAGCGGATCGAACTCGCCGGGCTGGACGCACCAGGCGACTGGAGCGCCTTCGCCGCGAACCTCTTCGGTGCGGGCGTCGAACTCGCCAGTGTCGCCGACGCGCGCGGCGGCCGGCTGCGCATCGCGGCGATCCGCGACGGCGAGGTGGTCGGCCTCCTCTTCGTCGCGCCGGCGCCGGTCGAGGCGTCGCGCGACTGGCTGGTGGCGAAGTTCGAAGCCGGCGCCGTGCCGGCAACCGAAGCGATCTCGCTCCTCGCCGGCCGCCCGGGCGGCGCGGTGGAGGATCCCGGCCGGCGGGTGTGCTCGTGCTACGGCGTCGGCGTCAATCAGATCCGCAAGGCGATCGCCGGCGGCTGCCGCAGCGTCGAGGCGGTCGGCGAGAAGCTGCGCGCCGGCACCAACTGCGGCTCCTGCCGTCCCGAGATCGCCCGGCTGATCGCCGAGGAGGAACGCCCGGCGACCCCGGTCGCCGCCGAATGACGGCCACCGTCCGCACCACCTGAGGGGGCTTGCCCGCCATGTCCGTCCCGCCCATGATGCGCTGCGATATAGACGAGGCGAGCGGTGGCCGACACTTCCCTCACCATTCTGGTGATCGACGAGAATCCGACGCGGGCGACCATCCTCGAGGACGGGTTGCGCGAGGCCGGTCTCGTCGACGTGGTGCGGCTCGACACCACCCACGAACTGCTCAAACGGATCTTCGAGATCGATCCGGACGTCATCCTGATCGATCTGGCCAGTCCGTCGCGCGACGTGCTCGAGCAGATGTTCCAGGTGTCGCGGACGGTGAAGCGGCCGGTCGCCATGTTCGTCGACCAGTCGGACTCGGCGATGATCGAATCGGCGGTGGACGCCGGGGTCTCGGCCTATATCGTCGACGGGCTGCGCAAGGAGCGGGTGAAGTCGATCATCGACATGACGGTGTCGCGCTTCAACGCCTTCGACCGGTTGACCCGCGAGTTGCAGCAGGCGCGCGACGAGTTGGCGGATCGCAAGCTGGTGGAGCGCGCCAAGGGCATTCTGATGAAGTCGCGCGGCATCTCCGAGGAGGAGGCCTACGGCCTGCTGCGGCGCACCGCGATGAACGAGAAGGTCAAGCTCGCGGACATCGCCCGCAGCGTCGTCACGGCGGCGCAGTTGCTGGGATGAGAGGGGAGGAGCCGAGATGACGAAGACGACGGCGACCCCGATCGGCGCGGGACGCGGCGACGGCCGGCTGAGGCTCGGCTTCATGCCGCTGGTCGACTGCGCCCCCCTGGTGGTCGCCCGCGACCTCGGCTTCGCGGCGGACGAGGGGCTCGAGCTCGAACTGGTGCGCGAAACCTCCTGGGCCAACATCCGTGACCGGTTGGTGCTCGGCCATTTCGACGCCGCCCACATGCTGGCGCCGATGCCGATCGCGGCGCGGCTCGGCCTCGGCCCCCTGCAGGCGCCGGTGATCGCCCCCTTCGTGCTCGATCAGGGCGGCAATTCGATCGCCGTCACCACGGCGCTGTGGCGCGAGGGCGGCGACTGGGGCGGCTTCGGCGATCCGCTCGCCTCCGGCCGCACCCTCGCCCGGATCGTCGCCGAACGGGCGAAGACCGGGCGCGAGCAGCTGACCTTCGCCTCGGTCCATCCCTTCTCCTGCCATCACCACCAGCTGCGCCACTGGATGGCGGCGGCCGGGGTCGATCCCGATCGCGACGTGCGCCTGACCGTGGTGCCGCCGCCCCACATGGTGGCGGCGATGGAGGCGGGCGAGGTCGACGGCATCTGCGTCGGCGCGCCGTGGACCAGCCGGGCGGTCGATTCCGGTGTCGGCCACATCGTGCTGCCGACGGCGGTGCTGTGGCCGTCGACGCCGGAGAAGGTGCCCGGCCCGCGCGCCGATCCCGCCGAACGGCGCGACGACGCGATCCGGGCGCTGCCGCGCGCCCCCGACCGTGCCCCCCCCCGGACCGCAGCGCCGC
>CALMYM010000192.1 GCA_937873675.1 uncultured Alphaproteobacteria bacterium
GTTTCTCGCCGTGCGCCAATGCTCCGGCCGGCACCGTCTCGCGGCCGGCGAGCCCGACCCGCTCCAGCGACGCGGCGGCGCGCTCGCGCAAGCGCCGTTCGGCGGCGAGCGGGCGGACGAAGCGGAACGAGGTGCCGTCGGTCGCCGCCGCCGCGAGGACGACATTGTCGAGCGCGCTGAAGCCGGCGATGACGTTCGACGTCTGGAAGACGCGGGCGAGGCCGAGGCGGGCGCGGCGGGCGATGGCGAGGCCGGTGACGTCGCGCCCGGCGAAGACCACGCGGCCGGCGTCGGGCCGGATCGACCCGGCGATCTCACCGACCAGCGTCGACTTGCCGGCGCCGTTGGGGCCGATCAGGGCGTGGATCTCGCGGGCGCCGACGGTGAACGACACGTGGTCGGAGACGATGAGGGCGCCGTAGCGCTTCTGGAGGTCGTCGAGACGCAGGATCGGTTCGCTCATGCGCGCCTCCCCAGGAGCCGCGGCAGGTCGACGACGCGCGTCGCCACCACCGCCAGGATGAGGAGGCCGAGGCCGAATTTCCAATATTCGGTCGCCTCGCCGAGGAACTCCTCGACCAGCACCACGACGATGGCGCCGAGGAGCGCGCCGGAGAGCCGGCGAGAGCCGCCGAGCACCACCATGACGATGAGTTCGCCGGAGCGGTGCCAGTTCATCAGCGACGGCGAGACGAAACCGGTCTGCTCGGCCATCAGCGCCCCGGCGAGGCCGGCGATGCCGGCGGCGATCATGTAGGCGGCGAGGCGGGTGCGGAACACCGAGAAGCCGAGCGCCGCGGTGCGCGCTTCGTTGTCGCGTGCAGCGCGCAGCACGTGGCCGAAACGGGCACCGATCGCCCGGTGGAGGAACGCCGAGGCCGCCGCGAGCACGCCGATGGCGAGCCAGGCGAGCGCCTCGTCGCTGCGGAAGAGGCGGGCACCGAAGAGCGTGGTGCGGCCGGCGATGCTCATGCCGTCGTCGCCGCCGTAGGCCGAGAGCGCCGAGAAGACGAAATAGCCCATCTGGGCGAAGGCCAGCGTGATCATGATGAAGTAGACGCCGCGGGTCCTCAGCGCCAAGGCACCGGTCGGCAAGGCGAAGAGGGCGCCGCCGAGGAAGGCGAGGGGCATCAGCAACAGGACGTCGCGGATGCCGGCTTCACCGGCGATCAACACCACGTAGGCGCCGATGCCGAAGGGTGCGGCGTGGCCGAAGGAGACGAGCCCGCCCTGGCCGAGGACGAAGCCGAGAGAGAGGGCGGCGAGCGCCAGGATGGCGGCGCGCGTCGCCAGCGTCACCCAGAAGCCCTGATCGAGGATCTGGCCGGCCGCGACGACGAGGGCGAGCGCGGCGATCGCCGTCACCGGATGAGTGACGAGCGCCACGAGGCGGGCGGGGAAGGAGAGGGGCGTGAGCGACGTCATTTCGTCCACGTCGCCCGTTCGCCGGTGAAGAGCCCGGAGGGTTTGAAGATCAGCACCGCGGCCATGAACAGGTAGATCGCCATCGAGGCGATCGCCGGCCCGGCCTGCGCGGCGGACGAGCGGTCGACGACGAGGCGCAAGAGGTCGGTGGCGAAGGCGCGGCCGAGCGTGTCGACGAGGCCGACGATCAGCGAGGCGACGAGCGCGCCGCGCACCGAGCCGATGCCGCCGATGACGATGACGACGAAGGCGAGGATCAGCACCGTGTCGCCCATGTGCGGTTCGACCGAGAGGATCGGCCCGGCCATGGCGCCTGCGAAGCCGGCGAGCATGGCGCCGAAGGCGAAGACGAAGAGGAACAGCCGATCGATGTCGACGCCGAGCGCCGAGACCATCTCGGGATGGGTCGAGCCGGCGCGCACCAGCATGCCGATGCGTGTCCGGGTGATGAGGAACCACAGGAGGAAGGCGACGAAGAGGCCGGAAGCGATGACGACCAGCCGCCATACCGGATAGAGCAGCCCCGGCATCAGCGCGATCGAGCCGGAGAACGCCTCGGGCACCGAGAGCGCGATCGGCGCCGGGCCGAAGATCATCTTCACCCCGTCGGTCGCCACCAGGATGACGCCGAAGGTGGCGAGCACCTGTTCGAGGTGATCGCGCCGGGTCAGATGGCGGAACAGCACGAATTCCATCACCAATCCCAGCACCAGCGCCGCCGCGAGGCCGATGAGGAGGCCGAGGCCGAAGCTGCCGGTCGCCGCCACGGCGCTCGCCGTCAGATAGGCGCCGATCATGTACTGGACGCCGTGGGCGAGGTTGACGAAGTCCATCACCCCGAACACCAGCGTCAGCCCGGCCGCGACCAGGAACAGGATCACGCCGAACTGCAGGCCGTTGAGGATCTGGACGAGGAGGAGGGTGAGGGACATCGGATCGACGAGGTTGGTGGATCAGGACCGCGGTCTACGGATCGGCTCCGTCACACGCAGGTGGAGGGTGGGGACAGCTGCGTCGTTTTCGGATCGGTGCGCGATGCTTCGAGACGCGCTCGTTCCGAGCGCTCCTCAGCATGAGGGGTCTCGGTTCATCTGCGAAACAAGCAAACCCCTCATGCTGAGGAGGGCCACAGGCCCGTCTCGAAGCATCGCGCACCGTCGATCCCTCGAGGCGTTTCCGGACCCCGCTCGTCCTCCCTCTCGCGGGAGAAGCGGTCGAGCGAAGCCGGGTCGGAGAGGGCGGTGCAACCGATGGCCTCACGTGTGGAGAAGACCCCCTCCCTGACCCTCCCCCGCGAGGGGGGAGGGACGGAGGTTCACCCTCACTTCAGCGGGCACTCGGCACCATAGGCGTCGCCGGCCTTGTCGAAGACCTTGGAGACGATCTCGGTGGCGTACTTGCCGTCGGCCCGCTTCACCGCCTGGACGACGTAGAAGTCTTGGCGCGGGAAGCCGTTGGGCGAGAAGGAGAAGCCGCCGCGCACCGACTTGAACGGGGCGGAGAGCAGCGCCTTGCGGAAGGCCGCCTTGTCGGAGGTCTTGCCGCCGGTCGCCTTCAGGGCGCCGTCGATGAGCTTGGCGGCGTCGTAGCCCTGCGCCGCGTAGAGCGACGGCACGACGCCGTATTCCTTCTCGTAGGCCGCGACGAAGGCCTTGTTCTCGGGCGTATCGAGGTTCGGCGCCCATTCCGCGCCGGAGAGCAGGCCGACCGCGGCGTCCTTGGTCGCCGGCAGGGTGGTCTCGTCGACGGTGAAGGCGGAGAGGAAGGGGACCTTGCCGGCGAGGCCGGCCTGGTTCCACTGCTTGACCAGGTTCACGCCCATGCCGCCGGGCATGAAGGTGAAGACCGCATCGGGGCCCGCCGCGGCGATCTTGGTCAGTTCGGCGGAGAAGTCGAGCTGGCCGAGCGGCACGAAGATCTCGTCGAGAACCTCGCCCTTGAAGGCGCGCTTGAAGCCGGCCATCGAGTCCTTGCCGGCCTGATAGTTCGGCGTCATCAGGACGACCTTCTTGTACCCCTTCGACTGGGCGTAGGCGCCCATGGTCTCGTGGTTCTGGTCGTTCTGGTAGGAGGCGGAATAGAAGTACGGCGAGCAGCCCTTGCCGGCGAGCGGCGAGGGGCCGGCGTTGCCGGAGATCAGCGGGGTCTCGGCTTCGAACACCGGCTTGGCGATCGCCATCATGACGTTGGAGAAGACGACGCCGGCGACGACGTCGACCTTGTCACGCTCGATGAGCGCCTTGACCTTGGTGACGGCGACGTCGGGCTTCAGCTCGTCGTCGACCACGATGACTTCCGTCTCCTGACCACCGAGCTTGCCGCCCAGTTCCTTCACCGCCAGCTGGAAGCCGTCGCGCATGTGGACGCCGAGGGCCGCCGGCGGGCCGGACAGGGTGGCGACGAAGCCGATCTTGATCGGATCGGCCGAAGCCACCGCGGTCGTGGCGAGGAGGGTCGCCGCGAACGCGGCCATACGGGTCGAATGAAGCATCGATCTCACCTTCTTCTGCGTCGCGACCGAGCGGCCACGTGAGGATCTCCCTGCGCGCCGAGGATCTCGGCGCCGATGCCGCCACGGCCGGCCGTCCCACCGACGAGGAGACACACGTCTCTCTCACCGATCGCGGACCCGGCGGGATCGCGCATCGCCCCCTTTATAGAGAGGTTTCGCCGAATTGTACCCGGGGAGCGGCGGCGATCGCTACGTTCCGGCGAGACCGGTCGTCGCGACCATCTGGCTCGCCGCCTCCTACGTATGTATCCTGAGAGGGGGCGCTCCGAGGAGTCGCGAACGATGGCAGACCGCATCGAAGACGTCATCGCCCGGGCCGTCGACCAGGGACGCGGGGTCGTGGCCGCCGACCTCGTGCTCAAGGGCGGCCGTTTCCTCGACATCGTCACCGGCGAACTCGTCGCCTCCGACGTGGCGATCTCGGGAGATCGCGTCGTCGGCACTTTCGGCGACTATCGCGGGGTGCGCGAGATCGATGCCCGCGGCAAGGTGATCGTGCCCGGCTTCGTCGACAGTCATCTCCACGTCGAGAGCTCGATGCTGACGCCGCAGGAGTTCGACCGCTGCGTCGTCCCGCACGGCGTCACCACCGCGATCTGCGATCCGCACGAGATCGCCAACGTGCTCGGCCGCGCCGCCTTCGACTTCTTCCTCGCCTCGGCCGAGACGACGGTGGTCGATCTGCGGGTCATGCTGTCGAGCTGTGTGCCGGCGACCGACCATCTGGAGACGGCGGGCGCCCGACTGACGGCGGCCGATCTCCTCGCCTATGCCGATCATCCGAAGGTGCTCGGCCTCGCCGAATTCATGAACTTCCCCGGCGTCTTCGCGCACGATCCCGGCTGCATGGCCAAGCTCGCCGCCTTCGCCGGCCGCCACATCGACGGCCACGCGCCGCTGATGCGCGGTTACGACCTCAACGGCTATCTCGCCGCCGGCATCCGCACCGATCACGAGGCGACGACCCGCGAGGAGGCGCTGGAGAAGATCCGCAAGGGTATGACGGTGCTGATCCGCGAGGGATCGGTGTCGAAGGACCTGCACCTGCTGGCGCCGGTGCTGACCGAGCGGACGAGCCCGTTCATGGCCTTCTGCACCGACGACCGCAATCCGCTCGACATCGCCGAGGAGGGCCACCTCGACTTCGTCGTCCGCACCGCGATCCGCCTCGGGGTGCCGCCGCTCGCCGCCTATCGCGCCGCCTCGTGGTCGGCGGCGCGGGCCTTCCGGATGCACGATCGCGGCATGGTGGCGCCGGGCTGGCGCGCCGATCTCGTCCTCCTCGACGATTTCGAGGACTGCCGGGTGTCGCAGGTGATCGCCGCCGGACGTCCGGTCGACGAGGCGCTCTTCGCCACCCGGCGGCGGATCGAGCCGATCGGCCGGCACTCGATCCACGCGCCCCGTGTGGAGGCGGGCGATTTCCGGGCGTCGGGCGCCGGGCCGTCGACGCCGGTGATCGGCATCGTCCCCGGCCGCATCGTCACCGAGCGGCGCGACCTGTCGCTGCCTTACGCGAACGGCGAGCGCCGGGTCGATCTCGATCAGGACGTCATCAAGATCGCGGTGGTCGAGCGCCACGGCCGCACCGGCGGCATCGGCCGCGCCTTCACGCAAGGGTTCGGCCTGAAGCGCGGCGCCATCGCCGCGTCGGTCGGCCACGATAGCCACAACATCACGGTGTGTGGCGCCTCGGACGCCGACATGGCGACGGCGGTCAACCGCATGGCCGAGATCGAGGGCGGCTTCGTCGTCGTCGAGAGCGGCCGGGTCGTCGCCGAACTGCCGCTGGCGTCGGCCGGGCTGATGAGCCTCGGCACCCACGAGACGGTGCACGATCAGCTGGTGCCGCTGCGCGCCGCCGCCAAGGGGCTCGGTGTGACGCTGACCGAGCCGTTCCTGCAGATGGCCTTCCTGCCGCTGCCGGTGATCCCCCACCTCAAGGTCACCGACAAGGGCCTCGTCGACGTCGACCGCTTCGAGCTGATCGACGGGTGAGGGACCACGGGTTCCGTAGGGTGGAAAGAGCGACGCGAATTCCACCGGCGGAGCCCGATGGTTCGGTCCGTGATCACCGCGAGTGCCTGGCGCGAACCGGATCGACGGTCGTGCGCGATGCTTCGAGACGCGCCCCTACGGGTCGCTCCTCAGCATGAGGCGTTCGGTCCTGATGGAAGAAACCGAAGTGCCTCTCGCCGAAGAAACCGCAGCCCCTCATGCTGAGGAGCGCCGCAGGCGCGTCTCGAAGCATCGCGCACCATGACCGCCTGATCGACGGGCGAGGCACCGTGCAAAGAGCGAAGCGAATTGCACCGGCGGTGGTCGCGGAGCGCTCGGACGTTCGACGCTTGCTCGGCCGGTGCAATTCGCCTTCGGCTCTTTGCACGGTCCGCGCCGCCGTCACCCCGCCGCCGGCTCGAGCGCCGGATAGTCGGTGTAGCCCTTCGGGCCGTTGTCGGTGCCGTAGAGGGTGGCGACGTCGAGCGGGTTCTGCGGGGCGTCCGTGGCGATGCGGGTGACGAGATCGGGGTTGGCGATGAAGGCCTTGCCCCAGGCGGCGGCGTCCGCCGTGCCGGCATCGACGAGACCCTGCGCGCTCTCCCGGGTCAGCCCCTCGTTGGCGATCACCACGCCGCCGAAGATGCGCTTGATCTCGGGCAGCAGGCTGTCGTCGGCGATGCGCTCGCGCAGGAACAGGAACGCCACCTTGCGCTTCGCCAGTTCGGCGGCGACGTGGGTGAAGACGGCGCGCGGGTTCGAATCGCCGGCATCGTTGGCGTCGCAGCGCGGCGCCAGATGGATGCCGACCCGGCCCGCCCCCCACACGGCGACGACCGCGTCGGTCACCTCGAGCAGGAAGCGCGCCCGGTTCTCGATCGATCCGCCGTAGGCGTCGGTGCGCAGGTTGGTCTTGTCCTGGAGGAACTGGTCGATCAGGTAGCCGTTGGCGGCGTGGATCTCGACGCCGTCGAAGCCGGCGGCCTCGGCGTTCGCCGCGGCCCGGGCGTAGTCGGCGACGATGCCGGGGATCTCCTCGATCGCCAACGCCCGCGGCGTGCCGAACGGCCGCTTCGGCCGAACCAGGGTGACGTGACCGGCCGGTGCCACGGCGCTGGGCGCCACCGGCAGGTCGCCGTCGAGGTAGATCGGATCGGAGATGCGGCCGACGTGCCAGAGCTGGCAGACGATCAACCCGCCCTTCGCATGGACCGCGTCGGTGACCTTGCGCCAGCCGGCGACCTGTTCGTCGGACCACAGGCCGGGCGTGTCGGGATAGCCGACGCCCTTCGGCGTCACCGCCGTCGCCTCGGTGAGGATCATGCCGGCATCGGCGCGCTGGACGTAATAGTCGACGTTGAGATCGGTCGGCACGCGACCGGCGCCGGCGCGGCAGCGGGTGAGCGGCGCCATGACGATGCGGTTGCGCAGGGCGAATTCGCCGGCGACGAGCGGGTCGAACAGAGACGGCATCGGAGATCCTCGTGCGGAGGGGCGCCGGACGGCGCGGCGGGGTCGGGTGAATATGGGCGGCTGGACGCCGACGCGCCAGAGGCGGGCCGCAGGGCTCCGCTCCGCAATCCACCGGCTGTCGGCGACGCCCTCGACGCCCTAGAGTCACCGCTCGCCGATCGGAGGATGCGACATGCGCGCGATGGTGCTGAGACGCCCGAAGACACCTCTGGTGCTCGAGGAACGGCCCGATCCGGTCCCCGGTCCCGGAGAGATCCGCGTGAAGGTCTCGGCCTGCGCCGTCTGCCGCACCGATCTCCACGTCGTCGACGGCGATCTGCCGCCGCACCGCGCGTCCATCGTGCCCGGCCACGAGATCGTCGGCCGCATCGATGCCCTGGGAGAAGGCGTCACCGATCTCGCTCTCGGTCGCCGCGTCGGCATTCCCTGGCTCGGCCACACCTGCGGCACGTGTCCGTGGTGCGCCGGCGGCGCCGAGAACCTGTGCGACGAACCGGCCTTCACCGGCTGGGACCGCGACGGCGGGTTCGCCACCCATGTGGGGGCCGACCCCGCCTTCGGCCTGCCGCTCGGAGCCCTCGATTTCGACGACCTCGCCCCCGCCCCGCTGATGTGCCCCCGGCTCATCGGCCGGCCCCCCCTGGTCAAGGCGGGGGAGGGGCGGGTGCTCGGCCTCTACGGCTTCGGCGCCGCCGCCCACATCGTCGCGCAGGTGGCGAAGCACCAGGGTCGCCGCGTCTTCGCCTTCACCCGGCCGGGGGACGTCGAGGCGCAGGCCTTCGCCCGCTCGCTCGGCTGCGACTGGGCCGGCGACGCCGGAGCGACGCCACCGCAAGCGCTCGATGCGGCGATCATCTTCGCGCCGGTCGGCGAACTGGTGCCGGAAGCGTTGCGGGTGGTGAAGAAGGGCGGGCGCGTGGTGTGCGGCGGCATCCACATGAGCGACATCCCCGCCTTCCCCTATGCGCTCTTGTGGCAGGAGCGGGAGGTGGGGTCGGTCGCCAATCTGACGCGTGCCGACGCGCGCGACTTCCTCGCCGTGGCGAAGGACACGCGGCCGCACATCGCCACTCACGTCTATCCGCTC
>CALMYM010000193.1 GCA_937873675.1 uncultured Alphaproteobacteria bacterium
CGAATGGCGAGGAACGCTGCATCGCCTGCAAGCTGTGCGAGGCGATCTGCCCGGCCCAGGCGATCACCATCGAGGCCGGTCCGCGCCGCAACGACGCGACGCGGCGCACGACCCGCTACGACATCGACATGGTGAAGTGCATCTACTGCGGCTTCTGCCAGGAAGCCTGCCCGGTGGACGCCATCGTCGAGGGGCCGAACTTCGAGTTCGCCACCGAGACGCGCGAAGAACTCTACTACGACAAGGCGAAGCTGCTCGCCAACGGCGAGCGCTGGGAGCGCGAGATCGCTCGCAACATCGAAATGGACGCGCCCTACCGCTGAGAACCGGCCCGGCGGGTTCGCCCGCCCACGGCCGTCGGGGATGACCGATGATCCTGCAAGCCCTCTTCTTCTACCTCTTCGCGGCGATGACCGTCGGATCGGCCTTCATGGTCATCTCGGCGCGCAACCCGGTCCATTCGGTGCTGTTCCTGATCCTCGCGTTCTTCAACGCGGCGGGGCTCTTCGTGCTGATGGGCGCCGAGTTCCTGGCGATGCTGCTGGTGGTCGTCTACGTCGGCGCGGTGGCGGTGCTGTTCCTCTTCGTGGTGATGATGCTCGACGTCGACTTCACCGAACTGCGCGAAGGGTTCCTGCAGTATCTGCCGATCGGCTCGGTGATCGGCCTGATGCTCCTCGCCGAGCTTCTGATGGTGCTCGGCGGCTGGGCGATCGATCCGGGTCTCGTCGGCAAGGGTGCGGTGCCCTACGCCGCCGGTTCCGGCAACGTCCAGGCGATCGGCGAGGTGCTCTACACCAAGTACGTCTATTTCTTCCAAGGGGCGGGTCTCGTCCTCCTGGTGGCGATGATCGGCGCGATCGTGCTGACGCTGCGCCACAAGCCCTTCGTCAAGCGGCAGGACATCTCCGAGCAGGTGGCGCGCGGTCCCGCGACCGCCATCGAGATCGTCCACGTGGAGACGGGCAAGGGAATGTGAGAGGGCATCGGCCGGGTCGACCGGCCGGGAGCTCGGTCCGCGGGCGAGAGGGTCGTCCACGGTGGTCGGTCGAGGTGAGATCCGGGTGAACCGGGCTCCTCGGGCAAGACGGGGGAAGTCATGGAAATCGGCTTGTCGCACTACCTCTCGGTGGCCGCGATCCTGTTCACGCTGGGGGTGTTCGGCATCTTCCTCAACAGGAAGAACGTCATCGTCATCCTCATGTCGGTCGAGCTGATCCTTCTCGCCGTCAACATCAACTTCGTCGCCTTCTCCACGGCGCTGGGTGACCTCGTCGGCCAGATCTTCGCCATGCTGATCCTGACCGTCGCGGCCGCCGAAGCGGCGATCGGTCTGGCGATCCTGGTGGTCTTCTTCCGTAACCGCGGCTCCATCGCGGTGGAAGACGTCAACGTCATGAAGGGGTGAGCGGTCTCATGTTCACGGCGATCGTCTTTCTTCCCCTCCTCGGCTTCCTGATCGCAGGCGCCATGACGCTGCTGCCCTACGCCGCCGCCCCGATGGGCGCGGCGAACATGGGCCACGGCGCGCATGGTCACGATGCGCACGGCCATGACGACCACGATGCGCTCGGCCACGACGACGACCACGGCCATGGTCACGAGCACCACGAGGCGAAGGCGCTGGCGCGTCCCGCCGAGCTCGTCACCTCCGGCTTCCTGATCGTCGCGGCGCTGCTCTCCTGGGTCGCCTTCCTCCAGGTCGGCCTCGGCCATCAGGCGGGCGCCATCAAGGTGCAGCTGCTGCCGTGGATCCACACCGCCGGGCTCTCGGTCGACTGGTCGATCCGCGTCGACACGCTGACCGCGGTCATGCTGGTGGTGGTCAACACCGTCTCGGCGCTCGTCCACGTCTATTCGATCGGCTACATGAGCCACGATCCCGACCGGCCGCGCTTCTTCGCCTATCTGTCGCTGTTCACCTTCGCCATGCTGATGCTGGTGACCTCCGACAATCTGGTGCAGATGTTCTTCGGCTGGGAAGGCGTCGGTCTCGCCTCCTACCTGCTGATCGGCTTCTGGTTCCAGAAGCCCTCGGCCAACGCCGCCGCGATCAAGGCCTTCGTCGTCAACCGCGTCGGCGACTTCGGCTTCATCCTCGGCATCTTCGGCGTGTTCTGGCTGTTCGGCACCATCGACTACGACACGATCTTCGCGTCCGCCGGTTCGATGAAGGGCAAGGAGATCGTCTTCCTCGGCTGGCACGTCGATGCGATGACGACGCTCTGCCTGCTCCTGTTCCTCGGCGCGATGGGCAAGTCGGCGCAGTTCCTGCTCCACACCTGGTTGCCGGACGCGATGGAGGGCCCGACCCCGGTCTCCGCCCTCATCCATGCCGCGACCATGGTCACCGCCGGCGTCTTCATGGTGGCGCGTCTGTCGCCGCTGTTCGAGCAGTCGCCGACGGCGCTGACCGTCGTCACCCTGGTCGGTGCGCTCACCGCCTTCTTCGCCGCGACCGTCGGTCTGGTGCAGAACGACATCAAGCGCATCATCGCCTATTCGACCTGCTCGCAGCTCGGCTACATGTTCGTCGGCCTCGGCGTCGGTGCCTACGGCGCGGGCATCTTCCACCTCTTCACCCACGCCTTCTTCAAGGCGCTCTTGTTCCTCGGCGCCGGTTCGGTGATCCACGCCGTCTCGGGCGAGCAGGACATCCGCAACATGGGCGGGCTGAAGGGGCACATCAAACTCACCTATGCGATGATGATCGTCGGCACGCTGGCGCTGACCGGCGTCGGCATCCCAGGCACGCCCTTCGGCTTCGCCGGCTACAACTCGAAGGACGCGATCATCGAAGCGGCCTTCGTCGGCGAGAACGCCGTCGCCGGTCTCGCCTTCGCGCTGCTGGTGATCGCCGCGCTGTTCACCTCGTTCTACTCCTGGCGTCTGATCTTCAAGACCTTCTGGGGTGCCCCGCGCGCCTCCAAGGAAGTCATGGAGCACGTTCACGAGAGCCCGTCGGTGATGACTGTGCCGCTGATGGTGCTCGCCACCGGTGCGGTGCTCGCCGGCATGGTGTTCACCGGTCTGTTCATCGGTCACGAGTACGGCGAGTTCTGGAAGGGCGCGCTGTTCACCAACGCGAACAACCATGTGCTCGAGCACATGCACCACGTCCCGGCGGCGGTGAAGTTCGCGCCGTTCGTGTCGATGCTGGTCGGTCTGATCGTCGCCTACTGGTTCTACATCGCCGCGCCGTCGGTGCCGGGGAAGCTCGCTGGGACGATGCCGGGCCTGCATCGCTTCCTGCTCAACAAGTGGTACTTCGACGAGCTCTACGACTTCCTGTTCGTGAACCCGGCGAAGAAGCTCGGCCGCTTCCTGTGGAAGGAGGGTGACGGGCGCGTCATCGACGGGTTCGGGCCGGACGGCGTGTCGGCGCGGGTCGTCGACGTCACCAACCGCGTCGTCGCGCTGCAGTCGGGCTACGTCTACCACTACGCCTTCGCCATGCTGATCGGTGTCGCGGCGCTGGTGACCTATGTGATGTTCGGGGGAGTTCGGTGATGGGCAATTCACTGCTCACGATCGTCACGTTCCTGCCGCTGGTCGGCGTACTGTTCCTCCTCCTCGTGAGGGGCGACGACAAGGTGGCGAAGCGCAACATCCGGGTGATCTCGCTGATCACAACGGTGGTGACCTTCCTGGTGTCGCTCATGATCTGGGGCCGGTTCGATCCGTCGAACCCGGGCTTCCAGATGGTGGAGAAGTCGACCTGGCTCGGTGGTCTGTTCAACTACCACATGGGCGTCGACGGCATCTCCGTCGCCTTCGTGATCCTGACCACCTTCCTCATGCCCTTCTGCATCCTGGCCTCGTGGGACAGCGTGCAGAACCGGGTGAAGGAGTACATGATCGCCTTCCTGGTGCTCGAGACGCTGATGATCGGCGTCTTCACCGCGCTCGATCTGATGCTCTTCTACGTCTTCTTCGAGGCCGGCCTCATCCCGATGTTCATCATCATCGGCGTGTGGGGTGGACCGCGTCGCGTCTACGCCTCGTTCAAGTTCTTCCTCTACACCCTGCTCGGCTCGGTGCTGATGCTCATCGCCATGCTGGCGATGTACTTCCAGGCCGGCACCGCCGACATCCCGACCCTGCTCAGCCACAATTTCCCGGCGACGCTGCAGACCTGGGCCTTCCTCGCCTTCTTCGCCTCCTTCGCGGTGAAGATGCCGATGTGGCCGGTCCACACCTGGCTCCCCGACGCTCACGTCGAGGCGCCGACGGCCGGTTCGGTGATCCTGGCGGGCATCCTGTTGAAGATGGGTGGCTACGGCTTCCTGCGCTTCTCGATCCCGATGTTCCCGCTGGCGTCCGAGTACTTCCAGCCGATGATCTTCACCCTGTCGGTGGTGGCGATCGTCTACACCTCGCTGGTGGCGCTGGCGCAGGAGGACATGAAGA
>CALMYM010000194.1 GCA_937873675.1 uncultured Alphaproteobacteria bacterium
CGGCGAGCGCCGCCTCGATCGTGGCGTTGAGGGCCAAGAGATTGGTCTGGTCGGCGATGCCCTTGATCAGATTGATCACGTCGCCGATCGCCGAAGCCGCACTCGCCAACAGATCGATCCGCCCGTGCGAGGATTCGGCCTCCGAATAGGCCATGTCGGCGACCCGGGTCGAATGCGCCATCTGGCCGTTGATCTCGCGCACCGAAGCGGCGAGCTCCTCCGACGATGCGGCGACCGTCTGGACGTTCGACGCCGCCTCTTCCGCCGCCGTGCCGACCGCCTGAGCCTGACGCGAGGTCTCCTCCGCCGTCGCCGAGAGGTTCTTGGCGGCATCGGCGACCTCGCCCGACGACTTGTCGAAACCGGCGGCGAGGGTCGTCATGCGCGAGACGAAATTGTCGACCAGCGACTGGCGCCGGCGCACCTGCTCGCGCGCCGCCGCATCCGCCGCGGTCTGCGCCGCCCGGGCCTGTTCGGCCGCGGCGAGCTGGCCGCGCAGCACCTCGAGCGACTGCGCCATGGCGCCGATCTCGTCGCGCCGCTCGGTGCCGGTCACCGCCTGCCCGAGATCGCCGTGGCCCATCGCATCCATCACCTTCATCATGCCGCCGATCGGCGCGGAGATGCCGCGGCTGATCAGCACGGCGGCGAGGCCGATGACCACCAGCACGCCCAAGGCGATGCCGCCGAGGGTGATGCGGACCGTCGAGACGGTGGTCGCGGAGGCTTCGTCCGACAGCTTCTGCGCCCCGGCGATGATCTCGTCGTTCGTGGCCGACAGCTTCTTGACGAGGCCGAGCAACGCCGGTTCGCAGGTCGTCCGGAGCAGAGTCAGTGCTTTGGCGCCGTTCCCCGCGTCGCTCTTGTCGCCGGCGAGACGCAAGGTCGGTCCGCAGGCCCCCGCGATGGCCTCCCTGTGGGCCCGCTGGATCTCACCGATCTTCACCGTGTAGTCGGGGACGAGGGCCGCCGCGTCTTGCGTCGCCTTGTCGAAACCGTTGAGAGCTTCTTCGCGCGCCGCCGCGGCGGTCCGCACCTCCTCGGCATCGCTCGCCGTCGCCAAGCGATAGACCGACAGGCTTTCGACGACCAGGAAGCGATTGGCGCGCGCCAGCGTCCGCGTCGCCGTCGAAGGGCCGTCCAGCAGCGCTCCGTAACGGCTGTCGATCCCGGTCATCTGCCAGGACGCATAGACGGCCCCACCGAGAGCGGTGACGCCGAGCAGCAACAGAAGGCTCACCACCTTCCAGATCATTTTCCAATTCGAGTAAAACATCGACGTCGTCTCCAATAATAAGAAGATTGACGAGTTCGTGACAATTTGTCGCCGAGCAAGGTTATCAAACGGTTAATGGCGTGAATTCACAAAGAAAAATTCCAGTATAAAACCGCATGAAAATTAAGCAAAATAAGCAAATATGCTACACGACCCCTGCAACACAAATATCACAAAGAGAAACAATTGGAAACAAATGGCGAATACTTCAAGCTGGCACAATAATTCCGAATTCTCTTCGGATTTTCAACAAGATGCATGTTGCGCAAAAACACAACCAGAAGGAGCTATCGAGAGTCACGCGAGACGCAGTTCGGCGCAATGCCGGGTCTTCGTTGCAACAACTTGCAATATAGTCAGTCGAGATCGCGCAGCGCCTCGATCAGCCGCTCCATGTCCTCCGGCAACTCACTCGCGAAGCGCATCACCTTGCGCGTCTTGGGATGAGCGAAGACCAGAAGACGGGCATGGAGCGCCTGCCGACCGAGCGCCCTGAGCGCCGCCCCCACCTCCGGCGCCTCGCGATCGAGCTTTTCGAGCTTGGTGCGATAACCCGAGCCGTAGAGGTCGTCGCCCAGCAGCGGATGACCGATGTGGGCGAAGTGGACGCGAATCTGGTGGGTGCGACCGGTCTCGAGCCGGCATTCGACCAGCGACACGTCACCCTCGCGCCCCGCCCCGCCGAAGCTCTCCAGCACCTCGAAATGGGTGATCGCCTCGCGCCCGCCCGACTTCACCACCGCCATCGCCTGGCGATTGCGCGGATCGCGGCCGATGTCGCCGGTGATCGTCCCCTCACGGTACTTCGGCACCCCCCAGATCAGCGCCAGATAGGCGCGCTCCAGCGGCCCGGTGCGGCCATGGTCGGCGAACTGGTCGGCGAGCGCCCGGTGCGCCCGGTCGGTCTTGGCCACCACCATGACGCCCGACGTGTCCTTGTCGAGCCGGGGGACGATGCCCGGCCGCTCCACCCCGCCGATGCCCGAGAGCGAACCGGCGCAGTGGTGCAGGAGCGCGTTGACCAGGGTGCCGGAGGAGTTGCCGGCGCCGGGGTGGACGACGAGCCCGGCCGGCTTGTCGACGACGATCACCTCCGCATCCTCGTGGAGCACGTCGAGCGGGATCGCCTCGGGCTGCGGCGCCGCCGGCGTCGGCGCCGGCAGATCGACGACGACGCGGGCGCCCGCGTTGATCTTGCGCGAGGCGTCGATTACGGTCGCGCCGTCGATCGACACCCGGCCCTCGCCGATCAGGCTCTTCAGCCGCGAGCGGGACAGGGTGGAGATACGACGCGCCAGAGCCGCGTCGAGACGTTCGCTCGAGGCCCCCGCCTCGATCTCGATCTCGATCGGACCGGCGCCCGGAGCGGCGGCGTCCTCTTCCGTGTCGATGTCGTCGAGGCTCTCGACGTCCTCGACCACCGGCGGCGGCTCGGCGAGGCTCTCGGCCCATTCCGCCGCCTTACGCGCCATACGCTCGCGCTTCGTCTCACGCATCTCACGAGCCCCCGATCCCCGATGACCAATCCGAATTTCGCCGACGAAGACGAAAAGCCCCTCGATGCCGCCCAACTTCGCCTGCAGGCCAAGTTGAAGCGACTGCTCTTCTGGTCCACCGGCGTGATGGTGCTCGGCCTCGTCGCCGTCTTCGCCGCGATCTTCTATCGCGTCACCAAGGCCGATGTGAAGCCCGCCGTCGCCTGGGACCGGCCGATCGTCGCCGAGGTGCCGATGCCCGAGGGCGGTCGCGTGGTCGACACCCGCCTGGAAGGCAACCGCATGGCCGTCACCGTCGAGAGCCCGAAGGGCGCGGCGATCCTCCTCGTCGACCTCGAGACGATGAAGGTGGTGCGCCGGCTGGAACTGACCGGGGCTAAGTGACGGGGCGGCGCGCCGAGCGCCTCCGCTTCCGCTCCTGCGCGGCGTCCCCACCGGGAGCCGCGCCGCCATGCCCTTGCCCTTCTCCGCCTCCGATCTCGACGACCTCCTCGTCATCCTGATCGCCGCTGCCGACGCCGAGATCCTGCCGCGCTTCCAGCGCCTCGGCGACGACGACGTCGGCACCAAGTCGGGGCCGATGGACCTCGTCACCGTCGCCGATCGCGCCGCCGAGGCCGCGATCGCCGCCGCGGTGGCGACACGCTTCCCCACCGCCGCCTTCGTCGGCGAGGAATCGGTCGCCGAAGATCCGGCTCGCCTCGACCGGCTGGCGACCGCCGATCTCGCCATCGTCGTCGATCCGATCGACGGCACCTTCAACTTCGCCTCCGGCCTGCCGCTCTTCGGCGTCATGGCGGCGGTCGTCGCCGGCGGCGAGACCGTCGCCGGCATCATCCTCGATCCGCTGACCGGCAGCCACATGACCGCGCTGAAGGGCGAAGGCGCCCGGCTCGGCTTCCGCGACGGCCGCCCGGCGCGCCCGCTTCGCGTCGCCGCGGCCGAACCGGTCGGCGACATGCACGGCTGCGTCTCGTGGTCCTACATGCCGGGGAGCCTGCGCGACACCGTCGCCACCCGCATGGCCCGCCTCGCCGCCACCTACAACTACCGCTGCGCCGCCCACGAATACCGCCTCGCCGCCACCGGCGCCTGCCACGTGCTGGCCTACGGCAAGCTCATGCCCTGGGACCACCTCGCCGGCTGCCTGATCCACGCGGAAGCCGGCGGCTTCTCGGCGAAGTTCGACGGCTCCCCCTACCGCCCGAGCGACATCGGCGGCGGCCTGCTGCTCGCCCCGGACGCGGCGAGCTGGGAAGCGGTGCGCGAGGCGCTGATCGGGGAGTGAAGGATCTCGCAGCGGCCCGAGACTCGGTTCGCTCCCTCCCCCTTGCGGAACATCTGCGTGATTCCGAAGAGGTGTGGATCGACGTTCCTGTGCGATCCTTCGAGACGGGCCTGCGGCCCTCCTCAGGATGAGGCGCTGGAGAGTTTCCGGCAATGACGAACCCCTCATGCTGAGGAGGCGTCCGAAGGACGCCGTCTCGAAGCATCTCGCACGGCGCCGATACCGGCTCGATCGAATGACGTGACCGCCCCGGAACGCAAAAAGGCCCGGCCACCTCGAGGCGACCGGGCCTTCTCGTCTCTCGCGATCGTCTTCCGATCAGACGCCGATGCCGCGGTCGCGGATCGCCGCTTCGATCTCGTCGAGCACCGAGGCGTCGTCGATCGTCGCCGGCATGTTCCATTCCTGATGGTCGGCGATCTTCTGCATGGTGCCGCGCAGGATCTTGCCCGAGCGGGTCTTGGGCAGACGATCGACGGTGATCGCCACCTTGAAGGCGGCGACGGCGCCGATCTTGGCGCGCACCAGGGCGACCAGTTCCTTCTCGATCTCCTCCGGCGACTTGGTGACGCCGGCCTTCAGCACCACGAAGCCGCAGGGCATCTGGCCCTTCATG
>CALMYM010000195.1 GCA_937873675.1 uncultured Alphaproteobacteria bacterium
GGCCGCCGACGTCTGCGCTTCGACGGGCTCGCCACCTTCGCCGAGGTCTTCCTCGACGGCGTCGAGATCCTGCGCGTGTCGTCGATGTTCCTCGCCCACGAGGTCGACGTCGATCTCGCCCCCGGCATGGAATTGGCGATCGTCTTCCGTTCGCTGGCCCGAGCCCTCGACGGCCTGAAGCCGAAGCGCGCCCGCTGGCGCCCGCGGCTGATCCCCGAACAGCGCCTGCGCGCCGTGCGCACCACGCTCCTCGGCCACATGCCCGGCTGGTGCCCGCCGATCGACATGATCGGCCCGTTCCGGCCGATCACGATCTCCGACCCGGCCACCGATCCGATCCGCGACCTTCGCCTCGAGGCGACGCACGACGGCCTCGACGGCCACCTGAAGGCTCGCCTCGTCTTCGAAGAACCGACGACGCCCGCATCGGCCCGCCTCCTCTGCGCCGGCTGCGAGACCCGCCTCACGCCCGACGCGGAAGGCGCGCTGGTCGGCGAGGTGGCGCTCGCCGGCATCGAGCCGTGGTGGCCGGCGACCCACGGCTCGCCCACCCTGCACGAGGTCGAGGCCGAGATCGACGGCGTCCGCTTCGCGCTCGGCCGCGTCGGCTTCCGTTCGATCGCCGTCGATCGTGGCCCCGACGGCAAGGGCTTCGGCCTCGTCGTCAACGACGTGCCGATCTTCGCCCGCGGGTCGGTGTGGGTGCCGACCGACATGGTCGGCCTCGCCGGCGACCGCACCGCCTACGAGGCGGAGCTGACCCGTGTGCGCGACGCCGGGCTCAACATGGTCCGCGTCCCCGGCATCGGCACCTATGAAAGCGACGCCTTCCACGACCTCTGCGACGAACTCGGCCTGCTCGTCTGGCAGGACCTGATGTTCGCCAATTTCGACTACCCGGTCGCCGATCCCGATTTCGTCGCCCTGGCCCGCACCGAGGCGGGGCAAGTGGCGCGCCGTCTCGCGCGACATCCCTCGAGCGCGGTGGTCTGCGGCGGCTCGGAGATCACCCAGCAGGCGGCGATGATGGGCCTGCCGCCGGCCGCTTGGGGCAACGCGCTCTTCGACGACATCCTGCCGGCGGTGGTCGGCGTCGAAGCGCCTGAACTCCCCTGGGTGCGCTCGACCCCCGATGGCGGGGCCATGCCGTTTTCCGCCGACACCGGCGTCACCCATTATTACGGCGTCGGCGCCTATGGCCGCCCGCTCGACGACGCCCGCCGGGCGAACGTCCGCTTCGCCGCCGAATGCCTCGCCTTCGCCTGCGTGCCGGAGGAGAAGACGGTCGCCGAGAAGCTCGCTCACCCGCCGGTCCATTCGCCCGCCTGGAAGGCCGGCGTGCCGCGCGACATGGGTGCGGGGTGGGACTTCGAGGACGTTCGCGAGATCTACGAGCGGATGATCTTCGGTTTCGATCCGGCGGCGCTGCGTTACGACGACCCGGCGCGCTATCTCGACGTGGCGCGGGCCACCGTCGCTCATGTGATCGAGGAGACGATGCGCGAATGGCGCCGTCCCGGCTCGACCTGCCGCGGCGCGCTGGTCTTCACCCATCGCGATCCGAAGATCGGCGCCGGCTGGGGCCTCGTCGACGCCCTCGGCCGGCCGAAGTCGGCGTTCCATGCATTGGCGCGCGCCTCGGCGCCCGTCGCTGTGATCCTGTCGGACGAGGGGGTGAACGGCCTCGACGTCCACCTCGTCAACGACACCGCAACGCCGGTCGTCGGCCGGCTCGAGCTCGCGGCACTGGCCGATGGCCATCGCCCGGTGGTGTCGGGCGCCCGTGACGTCGAGATCCCGTCACGCGGGTCGGTGTCGCTCGCCGCGACCGATCTCTTCGGTGCCTTCTTCGACACGACCCGCGCCTACCGCTTCGGTCCGGCGGCGCACGACCTCACTCACGCGAAACTGGTCGGCGCCGACGGCGACATCCTGGCGGAAGCCTTCCACTGGCCGCTCGGCCGATCGATCGCCGAGAAGCGCACCGGCCTCGCGGCGCGGGTCGAGCGCATCGGCGACGATTGGGATCTGGTGATGTCCTGCGACGAGGCGGTGACCTCGGTCGTCGTCTCGGACGAAGCCTTCACCTGCGCCGACGGCTTCCACATGCCCCCCGGCGAGAAGCGCCTGCGTCTCGCGCGACGCCCCGAGGCCGCGGCGGGCGCGGTGCCCGCGGGCGCCGTCACGGCGCTCGACGCGCGGGAGCGCGCCACCTATCGCGCCTGACGGACCACGGGCCGTAGGGTGCAAAGAGCGCAGCGAATTGCACCGGCCGAGTCCGCGAGGAACGGCAGCGGTGCCCCGGACCACCGAGACGCCGCCGGTGCAATTCGCTGACGCTCTTTGCACCCTACGGCTCCTGCACGCGTC
>CALMYM010000196.1 GCA_937873675.1 uncultured Alphaproteobacteria bacterium
GCGGGGGGGGGCGCGCTTCCCCTCTCGGGGGCCCGCGCCGAGGGTCGCCCGTCCGCCGCTCCCGCCGCGCGCCCCCGCCGGGGCGGCGCCCGTCGTCGCCGAAGACAGCCGGATCGGTCCGGCCGAACCGCCGGCGAAGGACAGTGTGGCGATGCCGCCGGCGTCGGCCGTCACCACCGTCGCCGGCTTTCCGCCGGCCGTGAGGCTGCGGCAACCGCCTACCGCCGCTGCCGCGGTCAGGACCTTGCCCGGCGCCACCACCAGCCCGCTCGCCGCTGCCGCGACGCTCGGCGGCGCGAGCGGTTTCGCCGGCTCGGCCGGTGGGGGCGCGGGTGTGGTCGTCGTCGCTGTGGCGGCCCCGGGGAAGGGTTCGAAACGCCCGGCGGTGGCGATCACCACCCTGTCGAGTTCGACCGCCAGCTCGGCCGCGACGGTGAAGACGAAGCCGCGGATCCCCTGCTCCGAGCGGGCGAAACGGGCGTAGCCGTGTTGTCCGCCGCTCTCGTCGGAGATGACGAACCAGTCGGGCCGGAGCACCGCGTAGGTCACCTTGCGCCCCGGCGTCTCCGCCTTCATCCGCTCGAAGAGGCCGGCGAGATCGCCGTCCGGGAAGGCGAAGGTGTCGATCCGAACCCGACCGCCGCGCCCCTCGTAGCGACTGCCCGCCGGCCGCTTGATCGGCTGGCCGACGAGCTTCGCCGGCAGGTGGATGCGGATACCGGTCGCCTTGTCGTCGAAGGCACGGAAGCCGACCGCGGTCTTCTTGGCGAGTGCCGTGTCGGCGAGGCTCTTGCGGGCCGGCGCCGTCAGGACGCCGTCGGGGGCGAAGCGGTGGCGGGTCTGGTAGGCGGTGATCGCCTCGAAGGTCATCCGCCCGAAGGTGCCGTCGAGGGCACCGGCATAGTCGCCGGTCCAGATGAGACCATCCTGGATGTCGATGCGGTCGGCGAGCGGCAGCGCTTCGTAGGCGGCGCGCGCCGTCTCCAGCGTCCGTGCCGGATCGCCGGCCGGCCGAGCCGCCGGCAGCTGAGCGGACGCCACGGTCGGTGCGCCGATCAGCGCCGCGGCCAGCGTCATCGCCACGGCCGGCCACCGATGATCGCGCCGTCGAGCCTGCCTCGTCATCGCGGAACCCTCCTTCGGTCGGATCTCGGGCGGCCACACGGGGCGCCGCGGGGGGAAGCTTCGCAGAGGCGAGCCCGGTCGTCGAGAGGTCGAGGACGACCACACGCCCCGCGACAGTGCCACGGTCTTGTGGTTATCATCCGCGTCGACGACAGGTCCCCGACGGTTCGGCCATTTCGCCGCGTCGGCTCGACCGATCCGGTGGAGGGTACGACCCTCCGACCCGTTCTCCTGCGGAAGAGGACGTCATGACCGCCATCGCACGCAAATTGCTCCTGGGTCTCGCACTCCTCGCCGGGGCCTTCGTCGGCGATCCCGCCGCGGCGGCCGACAAACTCTTCGTCCGCGACGATCTGGCGAGCGATGCCGCCCGTCTCGAGACCAAGCTGAAGCCCAGGGCCGAGGGTGCCGGGGACGTCGCCGCGCTGAAGCGATCGGCCGAGGACGCCTTCCGCAAGGCGGAATGGGCGGCGGTGCAGACGCTCTACGGCCGCCTCGCCGTGTTGCAGCCCAAGGATCCGCAGCTGTGGAGCCGCTTCGCCATCGGCGCGGCGATGCAGGACGTCGCCGACTATTCGACCCGCTGGCAGCTGCGCAACGATTCCCACGCCGCCGCCTATCGCGGCTACCTCCTCGCCAAGGGGCCGAAGGCGGAGTCCGACGCGCTCAACATACTCGCCCTGACCTACGTCCGCACCGAGGACTTCCGCGTCGCCCTCACGGCGCTGCGCGCTTCGCTGAAGACCGTCGAGAACCCCGACGCGCGCCTCCAGTACGACAAGCTGCGCCCGACCTACGGCTTCCGCGTTCTCGAGAACAAGGTCGATTCCGACGCCGCGTCCCCGCGCGCCTGCTTCACCTTCTCCGAGGATCTCGTCACCTCCGGCAAGGTCGACTACGCCCCCTATGTCGCGGTCTCCGGCGTCGGCAATCCGGCGATCTCGGTGGAGGCGCGGCAGATCTGCGTCGACGGCCTCGAGCACGGCAAGCGCTACGGCGTGGTGCTGCGCCAGGGCCTGCCCTCGACGGTCGACGAGGACCTGATGAAGGCCGCCGACTACGACGTCTACGTCCGCGATCGCTCGCCCGACGTCCGCTTCACCGGTCGCAACTACGTCCTGCCGCGCAACGGCCAGGAGGGCCTGCCGGTCGTCACCGTCAACACCCCCTCGATCGGCCTCAAGGTCTTCCGCATCTCCGATCGCTCGCTCGGCCCGACGCTGCGCGGTGACCTCTTCCTGCAGAGCCTCGACGGCTCGCGCACCCGCAAGCTCGCCGAGGAGACCGGCACGCTGGTGTGGAAGGGCTCGATGACGACCAAGTCCGAGCTCAACAAGGACACCGTCACCGCCTTCCCGGTCCTCGAGGCCGTCGGCCGGCTGGAGCCCGGCATCTACGTCATGACGGCGAAGCTGCCGGGCAAGACGGAAACCGACGACGAGGGCGTCGAGTTCGACGGCTGGGAGAACCTCGCCACCCAGTGGTTCGTCGTCTCCGACATCGGCCTCACCGCCTTCTCCGGTGACGACGGCGTCGACGTGATCGTCCGCTCGCTCACCGACGCCAAGCCGGTGAAGGGCGTCGAGCTGCGCCTCATCGCCAAGAACAACGAGGTGCTCGCCACCGCCACCTCCGACGACATCGGCCGCGTCTCCTTCGCCGGCGGGTTGACCCGCGGCTCCGGCGGCATGGCCCCCGGCGTCGTCGCCGCCGCCGACGGCAAGGGCGACTACGGCTTCCTCGATCTCGCCCAGGCCGCCTTCGATCTGACCGATCGCGGCGTCAAGGGACGGATCGCCCCCAAGGGCCTCGACGCCTTCGTCGTCACCGAACGCGGCGTCTATCGCACCGGCGAGACGGTCAACGTCACCACGCTGTTGCGCGACGCCAAGGGCCACGCCGTCCCCGAGATGCCGCTGACCCTGGTGGTCCAGCGGCCCGACGGCGTCGAATACCGCCGCCAGGCGGTCGCCGATCAGGGCGACGGCGGCCGCGCCTGGTCGCTGGCGCTGATCTCCGGCGTCCAGTCCGGCACCTGGCGGGTGCGCGCCTTCGCCGATCCCAAGCGTCCGCCGATCGGCGAGACCACCTTCCTGGTCGCCGACTACGTGCCCGAACGCATCGACGTGACGCTGAAGCCGGTCACCGAACGCCTGCGCGCCGGCGAACCGGCGGTGATCGACGTCGAGGCCCTGCATCTCTACGGCGCCCCCGGCGTCGATCTCGAGCTGCGCGGCGACGTCACCGTCGAACTCGCCGACGACGCCACGGTGCCCGGCCTCGCCGGCTACACCGTCGGCCTCGACGACGAGAAGTTCGAGAGCATCACCAAGGAACTCGACGAACTCGGCTCGACCGACGAGAACGGCCGGTCGCGCCTCACCGTGGCGATCCCCGAGGCGACCGTCTCGCGGCCGCTCCAGGCCAAGATCGACGTCGCCGTCGCCGAGGCCGGCGGCCGCGCCGTCGAGCGCGTCGTCACCGTGCCGATCCTGCCCGCCGGGCCGGTCATCGGCGCCAAGAAGCTCTTCGATTCCTCCTCCCTCACCGCCGGCGGCAAGGCCGACTTCGCCCTCCTCTCGGCGCTGCCCGACGGCACCCGCCGCGAGCTGAAGGGCGTCCGGTGGGAGCTCTACTCGGTCTCCAAGCGCTGGCAGTGGTTCAACACCGAAGGCAAGTGGGACTACGAGGTCATCCGTACCTCGCGCAAAGTCGCCGACGGCGGCCTCGACCTCGGCTCCGGCGACCCGACCCGCCTGTCGGTCCCGGTCGACTGGGGCCACTATCGCCTGGAGCTGAAGATCGGTGACGACCGCCGGCCGGTCACCACCGTCAACTTCTCGGTCGGCTGGGCCGGCTCCGAGAAGGCCGACGCCCCCGACGTCCTCGACGTCTCCCTCGACAAGCGCGACTACGCCGCCGGCGAACCGGTGCAGGTGCGGCTGAAGCCGCGCTTCGCCGGCACCGCCACCGTCGCCGTCGTCTCCGACCGGGTCGAGGCGATGCGGGTGGTCGACCTCGACACCGCCGGCACCACCGTCTCCTTCCCCGCCGATCCGGCCTGGGGCACCGGCGTCCACGTCGTCGCCATCGCCCACCGGCCGCTCGACGCCAAGGCCCATCGGCAGCCCGGTCGCGCCGTCGGCGTCGGCTGGTTCGCCGTCGATCCGGCCGCCCGGCGCGTCGGCGTCGCCCTCGACACGCCGGAGATGATCCGGCCGCGCGGCCACCTGAAGATCCCGATGAAGCTCGCCGGGCTGGCGAGCGGCGAGAAGGCGCATGTCGTCGTCGCCGCCGTCGACGTCGGCATCCTCAACCTGACCCGCTACGAGACGCCGAACCCCGACAAGTGGTTCTTCGGCCAGAAGCAGCTCGCGACCGAGGTCCGCGACCTCTACGGCTTCCTCATCGACGGCATGCAGGGCTCGCGCGGGGCGATCGCCACCGGCGGCGACGGCGGTGCCGACATGTCGGCCGCGCCGCCGCGCGAAGCCCCCTTCGCCCGCTATTCCGGCGTCGTCGAGGTCGGGCCCGACGGCACCGCGGAGGTGATCTTCGACGTTCCCGCCTTCAACGGCGCCGTCCGGGTGATGACCATCGCCTGGACCAAGGACAAGGTCGGCCATGCGGCCAAGGACGTGATCGTCCGCGACGCGGTGGTGGTGCAGGCGACGGTGCCGCGCTTCCTCGCCGTCGGCGACCGCTCGCGCCTGCACTTCGCCCTCGACAACATCGAAGCCCCGGCCGGCGACTACGCCCTCGACCTCGACATCCGCGGGCCGATCGTCGTGCCCGCCGAGGCGCTGACGGCGAAGATCCCGCTGAAGGCCAAGGGTCGAGGCGAGTTCACCGTGCCGGTGACCGCCGCCGGCATCGGCCGTGCCTCGATCGCCGTCCGCTTGACCGGTCAGGGCCTGGAGGCGACGCAGAACCTGCTGCTCGACGTCCAGCCGCCGACCACCGAGGTCTATCGCCGCTCGGTGAAGACGCTCGATCCCGGCGGGTCGATGACCGTCTCGGCCGATCTCCTCGCCGACTATCTGCCGGGGACCGGATCGGCATCGCTGTCGGTGGCGCCGTGGTCGGCGCTCGACGTGCCGGCGCTGCTGCGCGCCCTCGACCGCTACCCCCACGGCTGCACCGAACAGGTGGTGAGCCGGGCGATGCCGCTGCTCTACGTCAACAAACTGGCGGCCGAAGAGCGGCTCGAACTCGACGCGAGCATCGACGAACGGCTGCGCGCCGCCGTCGACCGGGTGCTGACCCGCCAGGATTCCAACGGCGCCTTCGGCCTGTGGAGTTCGTCGGGCGGCGATCACCTGTGGCTCGACGCCTATGTCTCCGACTTCCTGACCCGGGCGCGCGAGCGCGGCTTCGCCGTGCCGCAGAAGGCCTTCGACCTCGCCCTCGATCGCTTACGCAATCAGGTCGCCAACACCTCGGACCCGTCCCCCAAGGACGCCGCCGATCTCGCCTATGCGATCTACGTGCTGGCTCGCAACGGCCGGCCGGTGATGGGCGATCTGCGCTATCTCGCCGATCGCAAGCTCGACGTCTTCTCCTCGCCGCTGGCCCGCGCCCAACTCGGCGCCGGTCTGGCGTTGCTCGGCGACCGTGCCCGCGCCGCCCCGGTGTTCGATGCGGCGCTGACCCGCCTCGACGCGATCCGCAGCGAGCGGACGTGGCGCGAGGACTACGGCTCGCCGCTGCGCGACGCCGCCGGCGCCATGGCGCTGATGGCCGAGAGCGGGCGCCCGCTCGCCGAGATCATGAAGGCCGGTCACGTCGTCGAATCGGCGCGCGACGCCCGGCCCTACACCTCGACCCAGGAACAGGCCTGGATGGTGATGGCCGCCGCCTCGCTCGCCAAGGAGACGGAACGGCTGAAGACGATCGTCACCCACGGCTCCTCGGTCGAGGAGAAGACCGGCGCCTACTACCGCACCTTCCGCGCCGACGAACTCGTCGACCGGCCGGTGACGGTGAAGATCGATCCGTCGGTCGACGCCAAGCTCGCCGCCACCGCGGTGGTCACCACCTCGGGCCATCCGATCGCCCAGGAACCGGCCGCCTCGAACGGCTACACGGTGGAACGCGCCTACTACAAGCCGGACGGCTCCAAGGCCGACATGACCAAGCTGCGTCAGACCGACCGGCTGGTGGTGGTGCTGCGGGTCACCGAGCCGAAGGCCGAATCCGCCCGCATCGTCCTGGTCGACCGCCTGCCGGCCGGCTTCGAGATCGCCGATCCCAAGCTCCTGGCGGGCAAGGACGTGCCGGCCTTCGAGTGGCTGAAGGACACGGTCGAGCCGACCTCGACCGAATACCGCGACGATCGCTTCGTCGCCGCCTTCGACCGCTCGTCGAGCCAGGACGCGATGTTCGAGATCGCCTACGGCGTCCGCGTGGTGACGCCGGGTCGCTATGTCCATCCACCGGCGGTGGTGGAGGACATGTATCGCCCCGAGCGCTACGGCCGCACCGCCTTCGGCACGATCGACATCGCCCCGGCGAAGTGAGGGGAGGGGTTGTCGACCGGTGAAGCACCGCGCTCCGTCGGCGGGCTCTCACCCCTGCCCCCCCTCCCTGTCCCTCCCCCTCGAGGGGGGAGGGGACCATGTGGCGAGGGCAGCGCCGCCGATGCGCCCCTTACCGGGAAATACTGTCCCGGTGAGACCCGAGGCCTCACCTCCTGCGTTCCCTCCCCCCGGGAGGGGGAGGGACAGGGAGGGGGGGCACGGCCTTGCCCCGCCCCGCCGCCATCCCCGAGAGGAGCAGACGTGCCGTCGATCGCCGCCGCCACGACCGGGACCGCAAGGACGAGGCTTTCCCGCCTCGCCTTGCGCCTCTACGTCGTCGCCGTCGCCGGGGTCTGCGCCGTCGCCTTCGGCCTCTCCTGGCTGCGCGGCGAGGCGCTGCGGCTTCCCGGCCTCGATCCGGCGTTGGCCGAGGTCCGCTCCACCGTCGTCCTCGATCGCGACGGCAAGCTCCTGCGCCCGTTCCTCACCGAAGGCGGCCGCTGGCGCCTGCCGGTCGGCGTCGACGACGTCGATCCGCGCTTCCTCGAACTGCTCTTCGCCTACGAGGACACCCGCTTCTTCGCCCACGCCGGCATCGACCCGCGCGCCGTGGCGCGCGCCGCCCTCCAGGGGCTGCGCCACGGCCGCATCGTCTCCGGCGCCTCGACGCTGACCATGCAGGTCGCCCGCCTGCTCGAACCGCGCGAGACGCGCGATCTTTCCGCCAAGCGGCGTCAGATCGTCCGCGCTCTCGATCTCGAGCGCCGCTGGTCGAAGCGCGACATTCTCGGCTTCTACCTGTCGCTCGCCCCCTACGGCGGCAATCTCGAAGGCATCCGCGCCGCTTGCCTGGCCTGGTTCGGCAAGGAACCGAAACGCCTGTCGACCGCCGAGGCCGCGCTCCTCGTCGCCCTGCCGCAATCGCCCGAGACGCGCCGGTCCGATCGCTTCCCCGAAGCCGCCCGCCGCGCCCGCGACCGGGTGATCGACCGCGCCGAGGCCGCCGGCGTGCTCGCCGCCGACGATGCCGCGCGCGCCCGCCGCGAAGCGGTGCCGCACGCGCGCCATCCGGTACCGATGTTCGCCCCGCATCTCGCCGAGACGCTGGTCGGCGAACGGCCGGAGGCGCGCGTCCACCGCACCACCATCGATCTGCGCCTCCAGTCGACGCTGGAGAAGCTGTTGCGCGAGCGCGCCGAGACCTGGGGGGCGAAACAGTCCGCGGCGATCGTCGTCCTCGACAACGCCTCGGGTGAACTCCTCGCCTCGGTCGGCGGCCCCGACTATTTCGACGCCGCCCGCGCCGGTGCCGTCGACCTCACCGACGCGGTGCGCTCGCCCGGTTCGGCCCTGAAGCCCTTCATCTATGCGCTCGCCTTCGAGAACGGCCTCGCCCACCCCGAGACCATCCTCGAGGATCGGCCCGCCCGCTGGGGCGCCTGGGCGCCGGAGAACTTCGACCAGGATTTCCACGGCACCGTCACCGCCCGCCACGCCCTGCAGCAGTCGCTCAACATGCCGGCGGTGCAGCTGCTCGAGGCCCTCGGGCCGCAGGCCCTGGTGAGCCGGCTCGACAATGCCGGCGGCAAACTGGAGCTGGCGAAGAATTCCCCCGTCGGCCTCGCCGTCGGCCTCGGCGGCGTCGGCATCCGTCTCGAGGATCTCGCCCGCCTCTATGCCGGCCTCGCCCGCGGCGGCGACACCCGCGCCATCGTCCGCCGTCTCGACGAACCCGGCTCGGCGAGCGACCGCCGTCGCCTCACCGATCCGGTGGCGGCGTGGTACGTCGCCGACATCCTGCGCGGCGCCCCGCCGCCGCAGAACGCGCTCGCCGGCCGCCTCGCCTACAAGACCGGCACCTCCTACGGCTACCGCGACGCCTGGGCGGTCGGCTTCGATCGGCGGCTCACCGTCGCCGTGTGGGTCGGTCGGCCCGATGGCGCGCCGGTGCCCGGCCTCGTCGGCCGCCTCGTCGCCGCCCCGGTTCTCTTCGACGCCTGGCAACGCATCGGCTTCGACCCGGAGACCATCCCCGCGCCGCGCGGCATCCTCAAGGCGACCTCGGCGAGCCTGCCGCCGCCCTTGCGCCACCTGCGCCGCGACGTGCCCAAGACCATCGCCGCGACACTGAAGCCGCGCCTCGAGATCACCTTCCCGCCCGACGGCGCCCGCATCGATCTCGGCCTCGCCGCCCATCTCGGCGATCCCGGCCCGGTGGCGCTGAAAGCCCACGGCGGCGTGCCGCCCTTCGTCTGGCTGGTCGACGGTCGTCCGGTGGCCGAGGCCGACGGGCGGCGCGAGAGCCTGTGGCAGCCGAGCGGCCCCGGCTTCGCCCGCCTCTCGGTGATCGACGCCACCGGCGCCTCGGCGAGCGTCCAGGTGCGGCTCGAGTGATCTCGAACACGATCGAGAGCCATCGGCCGGTGCGCCTCGTCGCGTATTCGTGATCGCCGGCACACGAGCCCTGCGTCGCCGACCTGGACGGCGTCGCCGGCGCGGTCCATGTCGGGTGCACCCGTCCCCGTCCCCGTCCTCGCTCCCACGTCCTCGCCCCGGATCCGCCCGTCGATGACCGCCCCCCTCTCCCGCACCGTCCCGCTGGTCGTCGCCTCGGCGCTGTTCATGGAACATCTCGATTCGACCGTGATCGCCACCTCGCTGCCGGCGATGGCGGCCGATCTCGGCCTGTCGCCGATCCGGCTCAATCTGGCGATCACCACCTATCTGGTGACCATGGCGGTGTTCATCCCCGCCTCCGGCTGGCTCGCCGATCGATTGGGCGCCCGGCGGGTCTTCACCGGCGCCATCGCCGTCTTCCTCGCCGGCTCGATCACCTGTGGCGCCGCGCCGTCGCTCGAGGTGCTTGTCTTCGGCCGGGCGCTGCAGGGCCTCGGCGGCGCCATGATGACCCCGGTCGGCCGCCTCGTCATGCTGCGCTCGGTGCCGAAGTCGCAGATGATCGGCGCCATGGCCTGGCTGACCATCCCGGCGCTCATCGGCCCCGTGATCGGCCCGCCGCTCGGCGGTTTCATCACCACCTTCGCCTCCTGGCGCTGGATCTTCTGGATCAACGTGCCGATCGGCCTGATCGGCATCGCCGCCTCGCTCGCGCTGATGCCGCACATCCGTGAGGAGGCGACGGGGCCGTTCGACACGGCGGGCTTCCTCGTCTCGGCCCTCGGCCTCGCCGCCCTGGTCTTCGCCCTCGAGACCGCCGGCCGCGATCTCGTCACCCCGAGTCTGGTGTGGGCCGCCTTCGCCGTCGGCGTCGCGCTGCTGGCGCTCTACGTCCGCCACGCCCGCCGCATCGCCCGGCCGCTGATCGATCTCGAGCTGCTGCGCCTGCCGACCTTCCGGGCCGGCGTCCTCGGCGGCTCGCTCTTCCGTCTCGGCGTCGGCGCGCTGCCCTTCCTGCTGCCGTTGCAGCTGCAGATCGGCTTCGGCCGCACGCCGCTGCAGTCGGGGCTCACCACCTTCGTCGCGGCGATCGGCGCCATCACCATGAAGCTGACCGCCGGCCGCATCATCACCCGCTTCGGCTTCCGCGACACGCTGACGGTCAACGCCGTGATCGCCGGCGCCATGCTGGCGGTGGTGGCGTCGGTCGACGCAGCCACTTCGGTGGCGCTCCTGATGGCGATGCTGCTCGTCGGCGGCTTCTTCCGCAGCCTCGAATTCACCGCGCTCAACGTCGTCGTCTTCTCCGACGTCGACGACGCCCGCATGAGCCGGGCCACCTCGTTCTCCTCGATGATGCAGCAGCTGTCGCTCTCCGCCGGCGTGGCGCTCGGCGCCCTGACGCTGCACCTCCTCTCCGTCGCCGGCGGCCATCCGCCCGGTGCATCGGAGTTCTCCACCGCCATCGCCCTGGTCGGCGGCCTGTCGATGACCGCCGCCTTCGTCTTCGCCCGTCTGCCGGCCGACGCCGGTGCGGCGATGTTGGAAAAGGTCGGCGGCACCCGCGCCGAGGGGTGATCTCATACGGCGTTCGGATGGATTCATCCGAACTCCGTATTCCGTTCGTCGAAAAGGCCCTGCCTGTGCAAGGGCATTTTCGACGTGTCGGATCCGGCGTCGCGAAGCGATCCGCCGGATCCCCTATCAAGCCCCCGGGCGTTTCACTCCGATCGCCCGTTCGCGCCAGACGATGGCGATGCCGGAGGCGACGATGACCGCGGTGCCGATCGCCAGCGTCAGGCTCGGCACCTCGTCGAAGAACCACAGGCCCATCGCCACAGCCCAGATCATCGAGGCGTATTCGAGCGGCGCCACCACCGACGCGTCGGCGTGGCGATAGGCCATGGTCAGGAAGATCTGGCCGATGCCGCCGAAGAGGCCGCAGGTGATCAGCAGCGCCAGATCCGGCCCCGACGGCACCACCCAGCCGAAGGGCAGGGTGAGGAGCGAGAACAGCGCGCTGCCGATCGAGAAATAGATGACGATGGCACCGGTCTTCTCGGTGGTGGCGAGCTTGCTCACCTCGATCTGGGCGAGCGCCATCAGGAAGGCGGAGAGGAAACACATCACCGCGCCGGTGGCGCCGCGATCGCTGCCGATGTGGTGGAGGTCGTCGAGATGCGGCGACAGGACGATCAGCACGCCGAGGAAGCCGATGCCGACGGCGGTCCAGCGATGCGCCCTGACCACCTCGCCGAGCAGGATCGCGGCGAGGGCGACGACGACCAGCGGCGCCGCATAGGTGATGGCGAGCGCGTCGGCGAGCGGCAGCCGCTGGACGCCGGCGAACCACAGCGACATGGCGCCGACGCCGTAGACCGAGCGCATGACGTGGCCGCCCGGCCGCGAGGTCTTCAACCCGTCGCGCAACTGACCCTGCCACCACACCATGGCGACCACCGGAAAGATCGCGAAGGCGGAGCGGAAGAACACCACCTCGCCCGAGGGCACGCGCGACGCGAGCAGCTTCACCGCCAGAAGCATGACGGCGAAGGACAGCGTCGACAGGATCTTGAAGGCGGGGCCGAGGAGGGACAAGGAAGAAACCGGGATCACGAAACGACACGGACCGACGGGAAGCGCCCGCCGGTCCGCGTTTTCCCCAAGATAGAGCCTCGCCCGAGCCCGGTCGAGGCTCCGCCGTGGCAGAGCTGTCCTGCGTCGGCCGGGCTCCCGAACGCCGCTCCGCCGTGGCCGACCGCCCCATGCGATCGGTCACGGCGGAGCCGGACCGGCACGAGCCGCGGTTTTCGGCCGCCCCCCCGCCGGTCGCGACCCGCCCGCCGAAGAACCGGTGGAAGAAAAACGTCGCCTCTCGCTTTCCGGACTTGTCAGGGCGGGAGGAACCGTTTAGAGAACGCCTCCGACGCCGGGGGCACCCCTCGGACACGTCACGGCAGGCGCCCGTAGCTCAGCTGGATAGAGCACCAGACTACGAATCTGGGGGTCAGAGGTTCGAATCCTTTCGGGCGCGCCATTTTTTTCAATGACTCGGCGATAATGAAAGCGCCTCGCGTAGCGAGGGTCGCTACCAATCGGCAACCACCGCCAACAAGGCGGTGAGTCCCGTTGGCTTCTTCCGCGTTTTCCATTCCACCGGGGCGTGTCGATTGGCAGGTTGCTGAAGAAGGCGCTGATGACGGGCCGATTGCGGAACGGCGCGCGAACGGCAGCGACGTCTCGTCCGTCAGGCGAAATTTGGTTCCCGAGAACGGGCTCCGATGAATGCGTTCCTGCCGAGTTGTGCCGACTGCTGTGACCCCCGCGTTTCGGTCCATCCGATGCCGGAGTCCGTGCGACTGCGGGCGAGGGTCGAGGCGCGGCATCGCCGAACGGAATCCGTCGCGAAACGACGCGGTCCCGATCGCGCCTATCCTCCGCGAGGGATCAACCGACACGTCCGTCGAGCAGCAGCGAGATTCCCTGGCCGACGCCCACGCACATGGTGACGACGGCGTGCCGGGCGCCACGGTCGGCCGCCCCCAGCGCCGTCGACAATGCCAGACGTGCCCCGGACATGCCGAGCGGATGGCCGAGCGCGATGGCTCCGCCGTTCGGATTGACGTGGCTCGCGTCGTCGGGAAGGCCGAGTTGGCGCAGACAGGCGAGCGCCTGGGCGGCGAAGGCTTCGTTGAGCTCGACGAGTTCGATGTCGGCGATCGAAAGGCCGTGGCGATCGAGGAGCGTGCGCGTCGCCGGCACCGGGCCGATGCCCATGAGCCGCGGTGCCACGCCGGCCGTCGCCAGACCGGCGACGCGGGCGAGCGGGGTGAGGCCGTAGCGTTCGAGGCCGCGTCGGGAGGCGAGGATCACCGCCGCGGCGCCGTCGTTGACCCCGGAAGCGTTGCCCGCGGTGACCGAGCCGCCGACGCGAAACGGCGTCGGCAGGGCCGCCAGCTTGTCGAGTGTGGTGGCGCGTGGGTGTTCGTCGTGTTCGACCCGGATCGGCTCGCCGCGCCGCGCCGGGATCACCACCGGTTCGATCTCGCGTGCGAACCGACCGCTCGCGCGTGCCGCGAGGGCGCGCTCCTGGCTGCGCAGAGCGAAGGCGTCCTGATCGGCGCGCGAGATGGCGAATTCGGCGGCGACGTTCTCGGCGGTCTCCGGCATCGACTCGATGCCGTGATCGCGGGCGATCGCCGGATGGACGAAGCGCCAGCCGATGGTGGTGTCGTGGATCTCGGTCGCTCGCTGGTACGGGCCTTCCGCCTTGGGCACGACGAAGGGGGCACGGCTCATGCTCTCGACCCCACCGGCGACGACGACATCGGCCTCGCCGAGGCGGATGGCGCGCGCCGCCATGCCGATCGCATCCAGACCGGAGCCACACAACCGGTTGACGGTCACCGCGGGCACCGTCTCGGGGAGACCGGCGAGCAACAACGCCATACGTGCGACGTTGCGGTTGTCCTCGCCCGCCTGGTTGGCGCAGCCGAGGATCACCTCGTCGATCGTCTCGCCCGGGATCGCCGGGAACCGGGCCAGCGCCGCGCGCAGGGCATGGGCGGCGAGATCGTCGGTCCGCACCGAGGCGAGCGCCCCGCCGTAGCGGCCGATCGGCGTGCGGGCGCCGCCGCCGATGTAGGCTTCGGTCATGACGTCTCTCCTCGGTCCGCCGCCCACATCGGCCCGCCGCGATGGGCGGGGAAGCCGTATCCGTTGATCATCACCAGATCGATGTCGCTCGCCCGGGCGGCGATACCCTCGGCGAGAAGTGCCCGGCCCTCCGCCACCATCGCTCCGGTCAACCGGGTGACGATCTCCTCCTCCGTTACCGAGCGCGCCGCGAGGCCCTTGGCCGCACGCGACGCCTCGATCAGAGCCGACACCTCGGGCGAAACGACTCGGCGGCCGTCGACGTGATCCCACCATCCGCGGCCGACTTTGGCGCCTAAGCGACCGGCCTCGCACAGCCGGTCGGCGACGTCGACGTAGCGTACCGCCGGATCGCGGGGCGTCCGCTTGCGGCGCGCCCAGGCGATCTCGAGGCCGGCGAGATCGAAGACGGCGAACGGCCCCATGGCGAAGCCGTAGGCCTCCATCGCCGCGTCGATCGCCTGCGGGCTCGCGCCGTCCTCCAGCAGGTATTCGGCCTCGCGCCGGTAGGCGGAGAAGATGCGGTTGCCGATGAAGCCCTCGCAGACGCCGG
>CALMYM010000197.1 GCA_937873675.1 uncultured Alphaproteobacteria bacterium
AGGGACGGAATCGTCGATCTTCCCACAAGCTCTAGACCCTCCCTCCGCCGGCGGCGACGCGGCCACGGACGCGAAACGCCGCGACGCGACGTTCTCCACAGGCTTGTCCACAGCCCCGGCCCGCAACGCTTCCCCGCACCCACCGCGAGGCTGTTCGAGCTAACATGCCGCCGGCGCGAAGGCGGCCGGGACCGCTTGCCTTTGTTCCTCTTATGTTCTATTCGATGAGCCACGACGGCGCAAGCCCGGATTCGGGAGCCCGGCGCGGAACGACGCAAGGCCGCAGCGTGCGAGCGCGGCGGCCGATCGCGAGGATCGCGGAGACGAAATGACGGACCGGTCGAGCGAGGCGAAGATCTCCGCCTCCGAACGCGAAGCGGCGGCGATCGCCACCCGGCGGCTGTTCGAGCACGCCCAGAAGACGATCTCGATCCGCGGCGCGCGCGAGCACAATCTCAAGAACGTCGACCTCGACCTGCCGCGCGACAGCCTCGTCGTCATGACCGGCCTCTCCGGTTCGGGCAAGTCGTCGCTCGCCTTCGACACCATCTACGCCGAGGGCCAGCGCCGTTACGTCGAGAGCCTCTCGGCCTACGCCCGCCAGTTCCTCGAGATGATGCAGAAGCCGGACGTCGACCAGATCGACGGCCTGTCTCCGGCGATCTCGATCGAGCAGAAGACGACGTCGAAGAACCCGCGCTCCACCGTCGGCACGGTGACCGAGATCTACGACTACATGCGCCTGCTCTTCGCCCGCATCGGCGTGCCCTATTCGCCGGCGACCGGCCTGCCGATCGAGAGCCAGACCGTCTCGCAGATGGTCGACAAGGTGCTGGCCCTGCCCGAGCGCACCCGCCTCTTCCTGCTGGCCCCGGTGGTGCGCGGCCGCAAGGGCGAATATCGCAAGGAACTCATGGAGTTCCAGAAGAAGGGCTTCCAGCGCGTCAAGGTCGACGGCATCTTCTACGAGATCGCCGACGCCCCGGCCCTCGACAAGAAGCTGAAGCACGACATCGAGGTGGTGGTCGACCGCATCGCCGTGCGCCCGGATCTCGGCACCCGCCTCGCCGACAGCTTCGAGACCGCCCTGAAGCTCGCCGACGGCATCGCCTTCATCGAATACGCCGACGAGACCGAGGCCGACGGCTCGCCGAAGCGCATCGTCTTCTCCGAAAAATTCGCCTGCCCGGTCTCCGGCTTCACCATCGCCGAGATCGAACCGCGGCTCTTCTCCTTCAACAACCCGTTCGGGGCGTGCCCGACCTGCGGCGGTCTCGGCTCGGAGCAGAAGATCGATCCCGATCTCGTCGTCCCCGACCCGTCGCTGTCGCTGAAGAAGGGGGCCGTCGCCCCCTGGGCGAAGTCGACCTCGCCCTTCTACATGCAGACGCTCGAGGCGCTCGCCGCCCACTACGGTTTCTCGATGACCAAGCCGTGGAAGGACCTTCCGCAGGAAGGCCGCGACGCCATCCTCTACGGCACCGGCCGCACCGCGATCGAATTCGCCTATGACGACGGCCTGCGCCATCACAAGACGCGCAAGACCTTCGAGGGCCTCATCCCGAACTTCGAGCGGCGCTGGCGCGAGACCGAGAGCGAGTGGTCGCGCGAGGAGATCGAGCGCTATTTCGCCACCACCCCCTGCCGCGACTGCGCCGGCCATCGCCTCAAGCCCGAGGCGCTGGCGGTGAAGATCGACACTCTCCACATCGGCGAAGTCGCCGAGATGTCGATCCGCAAGGCGCTGCCGTGGTTCAAACAGCTCCCCGACCATCTGACGGGAAAGCAGAACGAGATCGCGGTGCGCATCCTCAAGGAGATCCGCGAGCGCCTGCAGTTCCTCGACGACGTCGGCCTCGAATACCTGACGCTGGCCCGCAACTCCGGCACGCTGTCCGGCGGCGAGAGCCAGCGCATCCGCCTGGCCAGCCAGATCGGCTCGGGCCTCACCGGCGTCCTCTACGTCCTCGACGAACCGTCGATCGGCCTGCACCAGCGCGACAACGCCCGCCTCCTCGACACGCTCAAGCACCTGCGCGACCTCGGCAACACCGTGATCGTCGTCGAGCACGACGAGGACGCCATCCTCACCGCCGACTACGTCGTCGACGTCGGCCCCGGCGCCGGCGTCCATGGCGGCCACATCGTCGCTCGAGGGACGCCGGCCGAGGTCATGGCGAACCCCGACTCGCTCACCGGCCGGTATCTCTCCGGCGCCCTCGCCGTCGCCGTGCCGAAGAAGCGGCGGCGCATCGACAAGGGCCGGGCGCTGAAGGTCGTCGGCGCCCGCGGCAACAATCTGAAGCACGTCACCGCCGAGATCCCGCTCGGCGTCTTCACCTGCGTCACCGGCGTCTCCGGCGGCGGCAAGTCGACCTTCCTGATCGACACGCTGTTCCGCGCCGTGTCGCGCAAGCTCAACAATTCCAAGGAGAATCCGGCGCCGCACGAGCGCATCGAGGGGCTCGAGTTCATCGACAAGGTGATCGACATCGACCAGTCGCCGATCGGCCGCACCCCGCGTTCGAACCCCGCCACCTACACCGGCGCCTTCACCCCGATCCGCGAGTGGTTCGCCGGCCTGCCCGAGGCCAAGGCGCGCGGCTACGAGCCGGGGCGCTTCTCGTTCAACGTCAAGGGCGGGCGCTGCGAGGCCTGTCAGGGCGACGGCGTCATCAAGATCGAGATGCACTTCCTGCCCGACGTCTACGTCACCTGCGACACCTGCAAGGGCAAGCGCTACAACCGCGAGACCCTCGAAGTGCTGTTCAAGGGCCGATCGATCGCCGACGTGCTCGACATGACGGTGGACGAGGGCGTCGACTTCTTCGCCGCGGTGCCGGCGATCCGCGACAAGCTCGTCACCCTCTCCCAGGTCGGCCTCGGCTACATCCACATCGGCCAGCAGGCGACGACGCTGTCGGGCGGCGAAGCGCAACGCGTCAAACTGTCGAAGGAACTCGCCCGCCGCTCCACCGGCAAGACGCTCTACATCCTCGACGAGCCGACCACCGGCCTGCACTTCCACGACGTCGCCAAGCTGCTCGAGGTGCTGCACGAACTGGTCGACCAGGGCAACACCGTGGTGGTGATCGAGCACAACCTCGAGGTGATCAAGACCGCCGACTGGATCCTCGACCTCGGCCCGGAGGGCGGCGACGGCGGCGGCGAGATCGTCGCGGCCGGGCGCCCCGAGGACGTGGTGAAGGAGGCGCGCAGCCACACCGGGCGCTTCCTCGCCGAGCTGTTGGCGCGCCGCCCGCAGGCGAGCCGCTGACGGCGCGCGGCGGAGATCGAGCGGACCGGGCTACGGGCCGGTCGCCGCGGATCGACGGCAGCCATGCGCCGAGTGATGGCTCGTCATCTCAGGCCAACTCTTTTTGCATGATGGACATGCGGTCAGGCCGCTGTTTAGGACAGTGAACTTGTCCTATCTGGAGACTTGGAACGGTTCGAACGTTTCGCTGGCCGCGTGATCCCTCCCGACGCGACCGGTTCGTGAAACGGCCCGTCGACCGGACCGGGGATACCCTCCCCGATCGACCGTTCTTCCATCCGCTCGGCGGATGGCGGTTCGGAGCGCGTTTCTCCTCCCCCGCGCCCGACCGACCCGGACGAACCCCCTCCCGGTTCGTCCCGGCCTTTCGAGCGCCCGCCGGATCCTCCCACCGGCGGGCGTTTCGATTCTCGTGGGGTTCGGCTTCGCGCACCGAGACCGTCGGCGGAACGCCGTCGTGATCGCGCCGGCCTTCGACCGGGATCAATCCGTCGGGTCGACGTAGGCGAGCGAGAACCACTTCTCCAGTGGCATGATGTCGATGCGATCGCCGCTGTCGCGCATCCAGCTGTCGGCGACCCAGTCGATGTCGGTGGACTTGTCGGTCATCACCGCGGTCGCATGGGCGTAGAGGAAGGCACCGCGCGATTCCGGCCGGCGCACGCTGTGATGCCTCAGAAGCCCGTTGCTCTCGAGCCAGGTGAGCAGCGTCGTGGTGTTGGTCGCCTCGTCGATGCAGTCGGTCTGGCCCGGCTTGTGGGCGTCCCCAAGCTCAGATCCGCGACGGTCGGGCACCGCGCCGATGACGCTGTCCGCCTTCTTCTCCCACCACTGATCGGCGAGGTTGATCGCCACGCGCTCGTCAGCCGGCGACGCCTTGTGTCCGTCGAAGATCCGCTTCAGATGGGCGATGTCCGCCTCGCCGAAGGGGATGGTCGTCTTGAACTCGCAGCCGAAGCCGTGACAGTAGGGCAGATGGTCGCTCGACGGCAGGGCGATGCCGCGCTCCCGCGCCCACCCCTTGGCCTCGTCCGAAATGCCGCTGCGCACATCGTCGCGACCGCCGCCGCGCACCGAGCCGGTCGCGATCGGATCGACCTCGGAGGTCAGCGCCACCTTGGGCTTCTCCTCCTTGCCGTCGGACTTGCACCCGGCGAGCCCGAAACCGGCCACCAGGATCGCCAGGAATGCCGCGCGCATGGACACCTCTCGGAATGGAGCGAATCGGTCGATCACGGCTTCCCATTAAATAGCTTCTCCACAGCCGTTCCACAGGCAATATCTGCCCAGTGGCGGCGGAAAACTGCCGTGATTCGGGTGTCACGCTCAGGGCGACGGCTCGGCCGGGCGCCACGATGTGCGCCACCGTTCGCAGCCGCGGCCAACCCGCGGACGAGCGAAAATCCGCTTCGTTCCGGCGGCGGCGGATGCTAACCGGAGCGGCATGATCGACACCTCCAAGACCCCCTCGCCCGTCCACGTCGTCGGCGGCGGCCTCGCCGGCTCGGAAGCCGCCTGGGCGCTGGCCAACCGCGGCGTCCCCGTCGTCCTCCACGAGATGCGCCCGGTGCGCGGCACCGAGGCCCACCAGACCGATCGGCTGGGCGAACTCGTCTGTTCCAACTCGCTGCGCTCCGACGATGCCGAGACCAACGCCGTCGGCGTCCTCCATGCGGAGTTGCGCGCCTGCGGCTCGATCGTCATGGCGGCCGCCGACGCCCATCAGGTGCCGGCCGGCGGCGCCCTCGCCGTCGATCGCGAGGCCTTCGCCGCGGCGATCACCGCGGCGCTGGAAGGACATCCGCTGATCGAGATCCGCCGCGAGGAGATCGCCGGCCTGCCGGATCCCGCGTGGGACAGCGTCGTCGTCGCCACCGGCCCCCTCACCTCGCCGGCGCTCGCATCGGCCGTCGCCGCCCTCACCGGCGAGAAGGAACTGGCCTTCTTCGACGCCATCGCCCCGATCGTCCATGCCGAAAGTATCGACATGGGCAAGGCGTGGCGACAGTCGCGCTACGACAAGGCCGGCCCCGGCGGCACCGGCGCCGACTACCTCAACTGCCCGATGAACCGCGACGAATACGAAGCCTTCGTCGACGCGCTGCTCGCCGGCGACAAGGTGTCGTTCAAGGACTGGGAAGCGACGACCCCCTATTTCGACGGCTGCCTGCCTGTCGAAGTGATGGCCGAGCGCGGTCGCGAGACCCTGCGCCACGGGCCGATGAAGCCGGTCGGCCTCACCGATCCGCGCAACCCGACGGTCAAGTCCCACGCCATCGTCCAGCTGCGCCAAGACAACGCCTTCGGCACATTGTGGAACCTCGTCGGCTTCCAGACCAAGCTCAAGCACGGCGAGCAGGTTCGGGTGTTCCGCATGATCCCCGGGCTCGAGAACGCCGAATTCGCCCGCCTCGGCGGGCTCCACCGCAACACCTACCTCAATTCACCGAAGCTCCTCGATGCGACGCTGCGGCTGAAGTCCGAGCCGCGGCTGCGCTTCGCCGGCCAGATCACCGGTTGCGAGGGTTATGTCGAGAGCGCCGCCATCGGCCATCTCGCCGGCCGCTTCGCCGCCGCCGGTCGCCTCGGCCGCGAAGCCCTGCCTCCCCCGCCGACGACCGCCATGGGCGCTCTTCTCGGCCACATCACCGGCGGCCACCTCGCCGAGAGCGCTGAGGAAGCCGCGAGCGGCCGGCCGCGCGCCTTCCAGCCGATGAACGTCAACTTCGGCCTATTCCCGCCGATCGAGGCGCCGAAGACCAAGGACGGCCGCCGCCTGCGCGGCTCCGAGAAGACGGTGGAGAAGAAGCGCGCCATGGCCGCCCGCGCCCGCGCCGATCTCGCCGCCTGGAACGCCGCCGAAGCGGAGAACTGACGCGATCGCCGACCGTGG
>CALMYM010000198.1 GCA_937873675.1 uncultured Alphaproteobacteria bacterium
GAGATGCCCCCTACCCATTCGCGGCGGGCGACCTCATATGAGGTGCAATCGAAGGAGACCGCGTCCCATGAAGTCCGCCCGCTTCGCACTCGCCGCCCTCGGCCTCGCCGTCGTCGCGCTCGCCGCTCCCGTCGCCTCGGCGCAGGAGCCGGACCTGATCTTCAAGAAGTCGACGGTGTGGAAGCTGCTCACCCCCGACGACAAGCTCGCCGTCTACGGCATCGACGACCCCGAGGTCGAAGGCGTGGCCTGCCACTTCACCGTGCCCGAACGCGGCGGCGTCAAGGGCATGTTCGGCGTCGCCGAGGAGACCTCCGACGTCTCGCTCGCCTGCCGTCAGGTCGGTCCGGTCAAGTTCAAGCGCCAGCTCGACCAGGGCGACGAGATGTTCCGCGAGCGCCGCTCGCTGTTCTTCAAGAAGATGCAGATCGTCCGCGGCTGCGACGCCAAGCGCAACGTGCTGGTCTACATGGTCTACACCGACCGCATCATCGAAGGCAGCCCGAAGAACTCGACCTCCTCGGTGCCGCTGATGCCCTGGGGCCCCGAGCCCCCGCCGCGCTGCGCCGACTTCGTGAAGTGAGAGGCGTGAAAGGGCTCGAGTGGCGCCGGCTGACGGAGCGGAGTATAGTTCTCGTCCGGACGCCGATGGAGACGAGCATGGGCGGAGAATTGAGGCTTCGCGATCTCGACGACGACCTTTTGGAGCGCCTCGCCGAACGGGCGGCGCGTCACGGCCGAACCATCGAAGCGGAGCACCAGGAAATTCTCCACCGCGCTCTGATCGGCGAGGCGGATCGCTCGTTCGAAGAGCGCGCAGCACGTCTCCGTTCCGAAACCGCCGGGCGTCATCACACCCCCTCCGAGATCCTCCTCCGCGAAAGCCGCGACGAGCGATGACCACCTTCGTCGTCGATGCGAGTGTGGCGATCAAATGGGTGGTCGAGGAATCCGGCACGGAAGCAGCTCTCGCGATCCGCGCCGCCGAGCGTCTCGCCGCACCCGACCTGTGGGTCGCCGAATGTGCCAACATCCTTTGGAAGAAGGTTCGACGAGGAGAGATCTCGGCCGAGCAGGCCCGGACCGCCGCCGAACTGCTGGAAGTGGCGGGTGTGGAAGTGGTCTCCGGTGAGCCGGTCCTCTCCCGTGTCGTGCAACTCGCTACGTCGCTCGATCATCCGGCCTACGATTGTGTCTACCTCGCCTTGGCCGTGGACGCCGGCTGGACGATGGTCACAGCCGACGAACGCCTTCTGGCACGCCTCCGCGGTACGAGCCTCGAACCGTATGCGCGGTCGATCGAAGCGGCCGCCCGCGAAGTCGTAGGCAGCGGTCGTCCGACACCCCGCGGTGGGCTCCATCGCCCTTGACGCCGCCGCCGAAATCCGGCACTTCTCCGGCCCATGACGACGAGAACCCACCCGCGCGCTACGTGCGCGATTCCGGGCATCATTTGCAGCTAGCGCTCACGCTGGCCCGGTTCCGTCTGCCTTGTCGAAAGAAGAGATCAGATGAGACCCCGGCCGGCGGGCTGGAGGGGTTTCGTGTGTCTCGCCGCGTGCCGTGTGCGCGGTGGGTTTCGATGAGGAGAAGACCGTGGTGCTGAAGCTCTACAACACGCTGACCCGCGACAAGCAGGTGTTCACGCCGATCGATCCGTCGAACGTGCGCATGTACGTCTGCGGGCCGACGGTCTACGACTTCGCCCACATCGGCAACGCCCGTCCGGTCATCGTCTTCGACGTGCTGTTCCGGCTCCTGCGCCACATCTATGGCGCGAGCCGCGTCACCTACGTGCGCAACATCACCGACGTCGACGACAAGATCAACGCGCGCGCCGCCCGCGACTTCCCCGATCTGCCGCTCAACGAGGCGATCCGCCGGGTGACGAGCTCGACCGCGGCGCAGTTCCACGCCGACGTCGCCGAGCTCCACACGCTGCCGCCGACCGTCGAGCCGCGCGCCACCGAGCACATCGCCGAGATGATCGCCATCATCGAGAAGCTGATCGCCTCGGGTCACGCCTACGCCGCCGACGGCCACGTCCTCTTCGACGTCCCCTCGATGCCCGACTACGGCCAGCTGTCGAAGCGTCCGCTCGACGACATGATCGCCGGCGCCCGCGTCGACGTCGCCCCCTACAAGCGCGGCGAGATGGACTTCGTGCTGTGGAAGCCCTCGGCCGAGAACGAACCCGGCTGGGAGAGCCCCTGGGGCCACGGCCGTCCGGGCTGGCACCTCGAGTGCTCGGCCATGTCGTGGAAGCACCTCGGCGAGGTCTTCGACATCCACGGCGGCGGCATCGACCTGTGCTTTCCCCATCACGAGAACGAGGTCGCCCAGTCGCGCTGCGCCTTCGGTCACGACGTCATGGCCAACGTCTGGATGCACAACGGCTTCCTCCAGGTGGAGGGCGAGAAGATGTCGAAGTCGCTCGGCAACTTCTTCACCATCCGCGAGCTGCTCGCCGACTGGCCGGGCGAGGTGCTGCGCCTCACCATGCTCAAGACGCACTACCGCCAGCCGATCGACTGGACGGTGAAGAGCCTCGAGGAGAGCTGGAAGACGCTCGACGACTGGTACTGGTTCGCCGGCGATGCCGCCGGATCGTCGCCGGCCAAGAGCGTCGTCGAGGCGCTCTCCGACGACCTCAACACGCCCAAGGCGATCGCCGAGCTGCACGGCCTCCGCAACGCCGGCCAGCGCGCCGGCGGCGAGGGCGCGCGCGACGCCTTCGCCGGTAGCTTGCGCTTCCTCGGCTTCCTCGCCGAGACCCCGGCCGAGTGGGCGGCGCGGCGCAGGTCGTCGGTCGAGGTCGACACCGCCAAGGTCGAGGCGCTGATCGCCGAACGCCTCGCGGCGCGTGCCGCCAAGAACTGGGCCGAGTCGGATCGCATCCGCGACGAGCTGACCGCCATGGGTCTGGTCATCAAGGACGCCAAGGACCCGGCGACCGGCGAGATGAAGACCACCTGGGAGGTCGCCCGCTGAGGCGACCGCCACCCGAGGGGAGAGAAGCGATGAGCGAGACCCGCGACAAGATGAGCCCGGTCACCAAGGTGGTGATCGCCATCGCGATCAAGCTCGTCGTCCTCACCGCCCTCGCCGTCGCCGTGCTGCGCTGGAAGGGGCTGATCTGATGATGGCCGCGACCGAACAGACGAACCGTGGCTTCGCACGAAACATGCGGCACGTGCCCACCGAGGCCGAGCGCACCCTCTGGCTCGCGCTCCGCGGCCGGCGTTTTCTTGCCTGGAAGTTCCGCCGCCAAGTGCCGGTCGGACCCTATATCGCGGACTTCCTCTGCTTCGAGGCGCGTCTGATCGTCGAGGTCGACGGTGGGCAACATGCGGAGAGCATTCGCGATGTCGAGCGCGATCGATGGTTCGAGGAGAACGGCTTCCGCGTGTTGCGGCTGTGGAACCGCGAGGTTCTGAAATCGAAGTCCGCGGCACTCGATGCGGTTTTCGCGGCGTTGTCCGTGGTCGGTGTCGAAGGTGGTTCGTCGCGGCGGGGCCCCGCCCCCTCATCCGCCCCTTCGGGGCACCTTCTCCCGCGAGGGGAGAAGGGGGAGGGCGCGGCGAGTTCCGTGACGGCTCCAGGCTCTGATCTCACAGAGGAGAGTTCTCGGGAACCGGGCGTGGAAGGGAGGCGTGTCTCTTCACCGCGCACTCCCTCCCTTCTCCCCTCGCGGGAGAAGGTGGCCGCGAAGCGGTCGGATGAGGGGGCGC
>CALMYM010000199.1 GCA_937873675.1 uncultured Alphaproteobacteria bacterium
AGTCGTCGCGGCCCTGACGCACGACGCCCTTGCTGTCGACGGCGAAGATGTTCTCGCGCCTGACGCCCAGGCCCACCATCACGTCGAGGCAGGCGATGGCGGCGGCGCCTGCGCCCGAGGCCCCGACGCCGGCGGAAGCCGCCGCCCCGCCTGTACCCGAAGCCGCGAAGCCGGCCGTGGCGAGTGCTCCGGCCGCGATCGAAACCGTTCCCGCCGCGGCGCCGGCCACCGCGAGCTACTCGACGGCCTCCGAGCCGGTCACGACGAAGCCGGCCGACGGCGCCGCCACCTCCGGGCCGGACAAGACCGGCAGCGTCGAGGCGAGCGCGCCGGCGAAGGCTCCGATCACCGCCACCGCGGCGCCCGTGGCCGCGCCCGCGGCGCCGGCCACTCCGACGCCGACCGCGCCGCTGTTCGAGCTGCCGATTCCGGTGACCGTTCCCTATGTGACGCCCGACGCGGCGATCGCCGCGACGATCGCCACCGAACAGGCGGCGGCGGCGTTGAAGGCGGCGCTCGAGGAGCGTCAGCCGCGCGGCGGTTCGGCCGAAGAGCGCGACGATCGGGCGGCGCTTCTCGACTTCTACGCCGATCGGGCCTTCCTGCCGCTGTTCGTCGATGCGCGCGGCACCACCGATCAGGCGCGTGCGGCGATGACGGTGATCGCCCGGGTCGATCGCGACGGACTCGATCCCAAGGATTACGCTTTCGCGCCGGTCACCGCCGGCATGGCGCCGGAGGCGCGCGCCAAGGCCGAGATCGACGTCGCTCTCGACGTGGTGCGGCTCGCCCGCCATCTCCAGTCCGGGAGTTTCGATCCCCGCCGGGTGCACGATCTGGTGACGCCGAAGCCGACGCCCACCGAAGCGCGCGAGGTGCTCGAGCGCATCGCCGGGTCGCGTGACGTCGTCGCGACGCTCGACGCCTATGCGCCGCCGCACGAGGGCTACCGCCGGCTCAAGGCGATGCTCGCCGAGCTGCGCGGCGTCAAGGAAGAGCCGATGGTGATGGTCCCGGCCGGGCCGTTGCTCAAGCCGGGGCAGAAGGACGCGCGCGTGGCGCTGCTGCGCGAGCGGCTCGGGATCTCCGACGTCGTCTCCGACGCCGAGGTCTACGATCCGGCGCTGGCGGATGCGGTGAAGGCCTTCCAGCGCGAGCGCGGCATCGCCGCCAACGGCAAGGTCGGCCGTGAAACGCTCTCCGCCCTCAACGGCGAGAATTCCGGCACCGCCGGGCGCGTGGCCGAGGTGATCGCCAACATGGAGCGCTGGCGCTGGCTGCCGCGCGACCTCGGCGAACTGCACGTCTTCGTCAACGTGCCCGACTTCCACCTCGACGTGATGAAGGACGGCAAGTCGATCCACCACGCCCGCGTCATCGTCGGTCGGCCGTCGAACCCGACGCCGATCTTCTCCGAAGCGATGCGCTACGTGGTGGTGAACCCCTACTGGAACGTGCCCTATTCGATCGTCAAGAAGGAGATGATCGGCAAGGCGCAGTCGACCGCCGGCGGCGCGCTGGCGAGCGGTGCGTGGGAGGTCGAGGTCGGGCGTCGCCGGGTCGATCCGACCACCGTCGACTGGTCGACCGTCGATGCCTCGAAGGTGACGATCCGCCAGCGGCCGGGTGGCGGCAACGCGCTCGGCAACATCAAGTTCCTGTTCCCCAATCAGCACGCCGTCTATCTGCACGACACTTCGTCGCGCAGCCTGTTCTCGCGCGATTTTCGGGCGCTCAGCCACGGCTGCGTCCGTGTCCACGAGCCCTTCTCCTTCGCCGACGCGGTGTTGTCGGAGGAGCCGGATCAGCTCGACGGGGCGCGGCTGAAGAAGATGGTCGGCGGCGGCGAGAAGACCATCTCGCTGAAGCAGACGATCCCGGTGCACATCACCTACTTCACCGCCTGGGTCGACGACGCCGGGCAGCTGCAGACCCGACCCGACCTCTACGGCCACGACGGCCGGGTGAAGCGCCTGCTCGGGTTGTGAGCGACGTCGCCGAGTAGTCGGATGCGCCGTCCCGCGGCGCGTCTGTAATTTCGCGCTGCGGCGCCGCAGATCGGCGGCGTGGGGTGGCGGTTCCTACGTATTTGCGCAGGGGCGAAGGCGGCCTATCTTCCGCTCCGGCTCGCACGTGGTGAAGAGATCATTTCCGAAGCGGCATCAAGGTAAAAGATTCATTAACCGTTTCGGGTGAAAGTGGAGCTTCCGGGCGCGAGGTCGTCGAATGGCCATCTTTGGTCTTTCATCTGGCGGCCGATCGTGGAAAGACACTCTCAGGTTCGTTCGGGGCGCATGTAGATGGGTAAACGCCGCAGCGTGGCGAGGTTTCTCGCCGGAACGTGTCTTCTCGCCGGAACGGCCGGCGTCGCCCATGCCGAAACCCGCTCGCTTTCTCTCTACAACACCCATACGCAGGAACGCGCCTCGATCGTGTTCAAGCGTAACGGCTCCTACGATCAGAACGGTCTGAAGGAACTCAACCGCCTGCTTCGCGACTGGCGTCGCAACGAAGTGACGCGGATGGATCCGCTGCTGTTCGACCTCGTCTGGGAGGTCTACCGGGAAACCGGTTCGCACCAGCCGATCCACATCGTCTCCGGCTATCGCTCGCCGACCACGAACAACGCGCTACGCGGCCGCTCGCGCGGCGTCGCCAAGTTCTCGCAGCACATGCTGGGCAAGGCGATGGACTTCTACCTGCCGGACGTGCCGCTGTCGCGGCTGCGCGAGGTCGGCATGAAGCAGCAGCTCGGTGGCGTCGGCTTCTATCCGTCCTCCGGCTCGCCCTTCGTCCACATGGACACCGGTTCGGTGCGGGCTTGGCCGCCCGGGCCCGCCGACCAGCTGGACCGGCTCTTCCCCACCGCCGCCCCGGCAGACCTCCCCGCCGACGGCGAACCGCTGCCGGGGTTCCAGCAGGCGTTGGCCGAGGTCGAGACGCGCAAGGCGCGCGGCGGCGGGTCGACGCGGTCGTCGTCGGGTGGCGGCCTGCTCGCGGCTCTGTTCGGTGGCGGATCGTCGTCGTCGTCCTATTCGGCTTCGAACGACGAGGACGAAGAGGGCTCGCCGCCGCCGTCCAGGCGCGTCCAGGAACTGCGCCAGGGACCGCTGCCGGCCTCCAAGACCGTGGTGGCGCGCGCCGAAGAGGCGCCTCCGGGTGTCGGCGGCGTGCCGGTCTATCGCTCGTCGCCGAAGCAACCGGTGCAGCCGCAGGTCCGTCTCGCCGAAGTCGAACTGCCGCAGCCGGCGCCGGATCGTCGCGCCGAGCCGCAGGTCGCCGCGGCGTCGGCGCCCGTCGGCGGATCGCTCGTCGGCCTGCCGATGCCGCAGCCTTCGCCGATGCGCACCGCGAGTGCCGCGGAGACGATCCCGTCGCGCTACGGGCCGGGCTCCGACGGGTTGCCGCCGGGCTGGGTCCGCGGGCCGAGCGGCAAGCCGATCGGCGAGAGCGGTTCGCAGCAACTCGCCGCCCTCGCGGCTGAGACGGTACACGAGACCCCGATCGCGGTGCCGCTGCCGATGGCGCGGCCGGGATCGTACGGCGCGCAATTCCTGGCTTCGGCCGACGTCTCCACCGGCACGCCGATCGACGTCGTGCTGCCGCGTCCGCGTCCGGGCGGTTCGATGCGGGTCGCCGGTCTCGACGGGATGGGGGATCCGACCCAGGCGTTCTCGGCGCTCACCGGCGAACGCGACGAACCGACGGTGGCTCTCGGCTATGCGCCGTCGTCCGCGCCGGAGGTCGGGGGCTTCGCCACGGCCTCGCTGCCGCCGACGACGCGCGGCATGGCGGCGATGCAGACCGCTTCGCTGCCGCAGGACACGCGTGATCCGATCGCTTCGCGCTTCGCCGCCCCGCCGTCGGCGGCTTCCGCGGCCCTGGCGCGCGCCGCCGCCGAGGCCGGCAAGCACGACCGTCTCGCCGCGACGACGACATCGCCGTTGACCCGTGGCAAGTCCGATCGCGCTTCGGAGCTGAAGCTCTACGACGGGATGGACGACCTGTCCGGCGAAGACTTCGCGCTGCTGCGCCATCCCGACCAGCAGAGCCTCGGCGCTCTCCTCGAGAAGCCGGGTGTGGCGTTGGCCGTCGGCTTCGGCTCGTCGCTCGACGAGCTTCGGCAGCAGCGCTTCACCGGGCCGGCGATCGTCGCCCTGGCGATCCTGCGGACCGAGTGATCCGCCTTCGCCGGACTGCGCGCGACGGCCTCGTGAAAGAGATCCGCGTGAACGAAGACGGCGCCCCTTCGGGCGCCGTTCGCATTTTCGTCGGGTTCGTCGTGCCTGTGGGGGATCCGGCGGATCGCTCCGCGACGCCGGATCGGGCGTCACTCGGTGACGCGGCCGTAGCCCATGCCCAGCGCCTGCATGTAGAGCTCGAGCAGCGCTTCCATCTCTTCGCGCTCGGACTTGTCCTGCTTGCGGATGCGGATCACCTGACGAAGGATCTTGGTGTCGTAGCCGTTGGCCTTGGCCTCGGCGTAGACGTCCTTGATGTCGTCGGCGATGGTCTGCTTCTCCTCCTCGAGGCGCTCGATGCGCTCGACGAAGGACTTCAACTGGTCGGCGGCGACGCCGGCGGGATCGGACATGGGTATCTCCTGAAGGGGCGGGCCGCGACAGACGACGGCCGGCGAAATCGGGCGGTCGGACGGGCCGGCCGGGTCGGGGATGAATCCCCGAGTCCGTCGTCGCGGTCAAGTCGCCACTTCACCGAGCCGCGACGTCGGTGGGACGTGTGGCCGGGATCGCGCGCTCAGGCGGGGACGACCGGCCCGCAGCGCGACCCGAAGAGGTGCGGTTCGGCGAATTCGGCGCGGTCCATCGCCTCGCGCAGGATCGGTTCCAGCCGATCGGCCCAGGCGTCGACGCCGGGCGCATCGCCGATCAGGTCCTGACGGACCTCGAGAATGGCGTGGACGAGGCCGCGGCGGGTGCCGTGGCGATACATCGTGTCGCCCTCGAGGGCGCCGTCGTAGGGCTCGTTGTCGCCGACCACGAGGGTCGGATCGGCCCGCAGCCGGGCGAGCAGGAACTCGGGCAGGCGCGGATCGGCGTCCCACAACACGCCGCAGTGCCACGGCCGCGGCACGCCGCGCCAGATCGGCGTGAACGAGTGCAGCGAGAACAGGATCGGCGGGCGACCGGCGGCGAAGGCGGCGTCGATGGTCGCGGTGACCGCGGCGTCGTAGGGGCGCCAGAAGCGGTCGATGCGCGCCTGCCGGCCGGCACGATCGAGATGGGCGTTGCCGGGGACGACGGCGCCGTCGGAGAGGCGCATGACCAGGGTCGGATCGTCGTCGCCGCGATTGGGATCGATGACCAGACGCGAGAAGTGCGACAGCACCGCCGGGACGTCGAGGCGGGCGGCGGGGGGGCGGGGGGGGGGGGGGGGGCGGGCGGCGGAGGGGGGGGGGGGGGGGGGTGGTGGGGGAGGCCGGCGCG